>CAMCEP010000236.1 GCA_945873675.1 Asaia bogorensis | reverse complement strand
AGCGCGGCCGGGCTTTCGCTTGATCTTTATGCGCAGGTCGGGATTGTGGTGCTGATCGCACTTGCCGCCAAGAACGGCATTCTGATCATCGAATTCGCCAAGGAACAGCGCGAATTGCACGGCAAATCCATCCAGGAAGCGGCGGTACTGGGGGCGAAGCTTAGGTTTCGCGCGGTGATGATGACCTCCTTCGCCTTTATCCTCGGGCTTTATCCGTTGGTCGTGGCGGAAGGCGCATCCCAGATCAGCCGCCGCGCGGTGGGCACGCCAGTGTTCTGGGGGATGTTGGCTGCTTCCACCATCGGTATTTTCATGATCCCGATGCTCTATGTGACCTTCCAAAGCCTGCGGGAGCGTCTGAAGGCCATGCTTGGCATGGGGCAGGCCGTGAAACCCGCCCAACACCCCCCGTCTTGACCCGGGGGCGTTGAGACACGATTTTTAGGGATAAGAAGGGCAGCGCATTCCGCTGCCCGCGATTCGATGGAGACCCCCATGGGTGATCTGACCAAGGCCGTATCGGATGAGAGCTTCAAGGCTGATGTGCTCGATACCAGCGGCGCGGTGCTGGTGGATTTCTGGGCCGAATGGTGCGGCCCCTGCCGCATGGTAGGGCCGATCCTGGATGAGATTGCGGCGGAATATGCCGGCAAGCTCACCATCGCCAAGGTGAATATTGATGAGAATCCGATGACGCCGAATGAATATGCGGTGCGCGGTATCCCGACGATGATCCTGTTCAAGGATGGCAAGCCGCTTGATACCAAGGTGGGCGCGCTGCCGAAGGGTCAGCTGAAAAGCTGGATTTCATCCACGCTGGGTGAGTAATTCGCCCGTGAAAGGCCCGCGCTGGGAAACTGGCGCGGGCCTTTTGCGTTTCATCTTCCCTTAAACACCGGCTTGCGCTTTTCGTTGAAGGACAGAATGCCCTCCTGACGGTCTTCTGTGCCGACCAGTTGGTTGTAGCACTCCACTTCAAAACGCAGCGCGCTGCGCAAATCCATCTGCAAGCCGAAATGCATGGAACGCTTGGCCTGCCGGATGGAAAGCGGCGCATTACCGGCGATCACGCGCGCGGTCTCAAGCGCGGCGGGCAACACCTCATCTGGTGCGCAAACGCGGTTCAGAATGCCCCATTCCAACGCCTGTTCTGCCGTGAAGGGCTTGCCGGTCAGGATGATTTCCTTGGCGCGGCGTTCGCCAACAATACGCGGCAGGGTTTGCGTGCCGCCGGCACCTGGCATGATGCCAATCGTCACTTCCGTCAGCGCAAAGCGCGTGCCGGTGACGCCATAGGCAAAGTCTGATGCCAGCACCAATTCCAGCCCGCCCGCATAGGCATGGCCATTCACCGCGGCGATGATCGGGATTTGGCAATCCAGCATGGTCCAGAAGGCACGCTCAAAAATCTCATGCTGATGGCGCCAGGCGGCATCCGTCATGCCCTTGCGTTCCTTGAGGTCACCGCCCGCGCAAAAGGCGCGCCCGCCGGTTGCGGTCAGGATGACGCAGCGGATATCGCCGGGCTCTGCGATCAGCGCCGACCAAACCGTGTGCAAATCGCGCCCCATTTGCGTGTTGAAGGCGTTGGAAACCTCTGGCCGATTGAGCCGCACGATCTGGATATGCGGCTCAGGGCTTTCGAGTTGCAGGGTCTCGGTTTCGGGCAGGGGCATGGCGAATCTCCTCATTCAGGCGGCGGAGACTGCTTCAGAAGCCAGTGCTTGTCAGCGCCCTATTTTCGGTTCGGCGCCGACCGTGCGACAACAAACGAAGAAGGAGACCCCCATGGCCGAGAAAAACCTGCAAATCCTGTTGAAGCGCCGCCCCGTTGGCGCCCCGGTGCCCGAGGATTTCGACATTGTCGAAACAGCAGTGCCCGAACCGGGTGAAGGGCAGGTGCTGGTGCGCGCGCAGTACTTGTCACTTGATCCCTATATGCGCGGGCGCATGGCGGATGTGAAAAGCTACGCCAAGCCCGTGGCACTCGGCGCCGTGATGGAAGGCCAGACCGCAGGCGTGGTGGTCGCTTCCCGCCATCCGGATTTCAAACCCGGGGAGACAGTGCTCGGCGGCTTTGGCTGGCAGCGCTTTTCCGTGGTGGGGCCGGAACGCCTGTTCAAAGTGCCGGAAGCCGATCCGCCGCTCTCCTCAAGCCTTGGCGTGCTTGGCATGCCGGGGCTGACGGCCTGGACGGGGCTTGCCGATATCGGCCAGCCAAAGGCGGGGGAAACGGTGGTGATCAGCGCAGCATCCGGCGCTGTTGGCCAGGTGGCCGGGCAGATCGCCAAGATCAGGGGCTGCAAGGTTGTTGGCATCGCGGGGGGCGCAAAGAAATGCGACTTCGTCGTGAAGGAGTTGGGCTTCGATGCCTGCCTTGATCATCGCGGCGATCTGAACGCGCAATTGGATGCGACGGTGCCGGAAGGCATTGATGTCTATTGGGAGAATGTGGGCGGCGCGGTGCAGGCCGCTGTTTTCCCGCGCTTCAAGGATTTCGGCCGCATGGTGATGTGCGGCATGATCGCGCAATACAATGAAGCACCCGGCGCCGATGCCGCCGGCGCACCGCCCGGCCCCAATCTTGGCCCCATTGTGCGCAAGCGCCTCCGCATCCAGGGCTTTATCGTGAGCGACACGGGCTGGCCGCGCTACCCGCAATTCCGCGCGGAGATGCTAGGCTGGATCCGCGAAGGCAAGCTGCATTGGCGGGAAGATGTGGTGCAGGGCCTGGCCAATGCGCCCAAGGCTTTCATCGGCCTGCTGAAGGGCGAGAATTTCGGCAAGCTGGTGGTTAAGGTAGACTAAAGGCTTGGCGGCGCCGGCTAACCCCGGCGCCCCGATTTCAATACCGCCGCAGCAAGCCCACCAGCTTGCCCTGCACGCGCACACGATCCGGGCCAAAAATGCGGGTTTCATGCCGCGCATTGGCGGGTTCGAGTGCTATGGAATTGCCGCGCCGGCGCAGCCGCTTCAGCGTCACCTCATTCTCATCCACCAAGGCAACGACGATGGTGCCGTTTTCGGCCGTGTCGGTGCGGCGGATGATGACGGTATCGCCATCCATAATTCCGGCTTCCTCCATGGAATCGCCGGCCACTTCCAACGCGTAATGTTCGCCATTGCCGAGCAAAGCGAGCGGCACTTCCACACTTGCGCCATTATCGCGCAGCGCTTCAATGGGCAGGCCGGCAGCGATCCGGCCATAAAGCGGCAGATGGACAGCAGCGGCTTCCGTGGCCACGCGCGCGGCGCTGGCGGGCAGGTTATTGGCGAAATTGCCGCGAATGACATTGGGCGCGAAGTTCGGCGCTTCTGGCTTGGGCGCCGTTTCCTTGACCTTGGGCGTCAGCGCTTCGGGCAGGCGCATCACTTCAAGCGCTCGGGCGCGATGGGCGCGGCGGCGCAAGAACCCGCGATCTTCCAGGGCGGTGATCAGACGATGAATGCCTGATTTGGAGCGCAGATTGAGCGCTTCCTTCATTTCCTCAAAGGAAGGGGAAAAGCCAGTTTCCCGCAGGTGCTTGTCAATGAACATCAGCAATTCATGCTGCTTACGCGTAAGCATCTGATCCTCCCGGGCCGGGAGCCCCCGCGAATCGGGGCGAACAAACCGGCAACTGAGTGGATGTTCTAGTTTGGTTCCAAAATCACAGTCAAATGTTTTTTGAGGTGGATAAGTGGTTTAGGCCAAAAATCTTGTCTGAAGGCTTAACTGCGGGGTGCCGCCGCCCGTGCCAGCCGGTCATTGATGGCAGCACCGAGGCCGCTTTCCGGGATGGGCATGGCGGCAATCCGCGTGGCGCCACGCTGGCCGCCCTCGGCATCCAGATGGCGCAGCCCGGCGAAAAGCCGCGCGGCGGCTTCGCGAAGGTCACGCGTTTCGGAAAGCTGCCAAACCAGCCCAGCGCCGGGCAAGGGCGGGCCGAAGGCCAAAAGCGCCTCATCCGCCGCCACATCCGCCGCGCCAAGCCGCACGGGCAGGTTGGGCGCGTAATGGGAAAGCATCATCCCAGGGCTGCGGAGTGTTCGGGTTTTCTCGGCGGCGCTGATGGGCAAGGGGCGGGAAACCGGGCCGATCACCGCCTCAATCGCTTCCACCGGGACGCCGCCGGGGCGGAGCAAGGCGGCACCGCCCATGGCCACATCCAATACGGTGCTTTCCACGCCAACCGCGCAAGCCCCGCCATCCAGCACGGCAGCGATGCGCCCAGATAGCCCTTCCAGCACATGTTCTGCCGTGGTCGGGCTGACCGCGCCGGAGCGATTGGCCGAAGGCCCCGCCACCGGGATCGCTGCGGCGCGCAGCAATTCCAACGCCAGCGGATGCGCCGGCACCCTGACCGCGAGCGTATCGAGCCCCGCCCCCGCCAGCAGATCGATCCGGCATTCTGTTCGGCGCGGCAGCACCAGCGTCAGCGGCCCGGGCCAAAACGCCGCCGCCAAAGCGCGGGCGCGGTCATCGGCAATCACTTCGGCGAATGCGCTTTCGGCATCAGGGAAATGGCAGATCAGCGGGTTGAAATGCGGCCGCCCCTTGGCTTCAAACACGGCGGCCACGGCGCGGCCATTGCGCGCATCCGCGCCCAGCCCATAGACCGTCTCGGTCGGGAAGGCGACGAGTTCACCGGCGCGGAGCAACCGCGCTGCTTCCGCAACCTGATCCGCACCCAGC
>CAMCEP010000235.1 GCA_945873675.1 Asaia bogorensis | reverse complement strand
CCGCGTTTCAAACCGCCCCGCCACCGCCCAGGGCAAGCCCGCGCCCGCTTCCTGCCGCCCAACTTCACCCATGCGCGCGCCGCGCAAGCCTCGCCCGGGCGCGAGCAGCGATATCGCTTCCAGCAAATTGGTCTTGCCCGCGCCGTTTTCGCCCGCGATGCAAATCAGGGACGCGTCGAAAGACGCATCCAGAACCCGCCAGGACCGAAAATCAGAAAGCCTGAGGCGCGCAAGGAAAAGCCCCGGCGCCGTCGTCACACCCGCATCGGCATCAGGACAAATAGCGCTTCCGGCCGGGATGCATCACGCACAATGGTGGGCGCCGCGCCATCGGCGAACAGAAATTCCAGCTTGTCCTGCACCAGATCAGTAATGTCGGCCAAGTAACGCGCCTGGAACCCGATCTCCAAAGCGCCGCTGGTATAGGCGACATCATCGCCTTCCAGATCTTCCTGCGCTTCGCCCTGATCAGGGCTGGCGGCCGAGACACGCAAATGATTGGTGCCAAGGCTGAGCTTTACCGGGCGTGATTTTTCGCTGCTGATCGCGGCGACGCGCTTTACCGCATCGGCAAAATCCTTGCGTGGCACAACAAGCTTCTTGTCATTGCCGCGCGGAATCACGCGTTCATATTCGGGGAAGGTGCCATCAATCAGCTTGCTGGTGAGCGTCACGGTGCCAAGCGCGAATTGCACCTTCGTGTCCGAAAGCCGCACCACAATCTCATCCTGGGTTTCTTCGGCAAGCTTGCGGATTTCATTCACGGTCTTGCGCGGAATGATCACGCCAGGCATGGCCTTGGCCCCTTCCGGCAGCGGTTCTTCCACACGCGCAAGCCGATGCCCGTCGGTCGCGACAGCACGCAGTACCGGCTGGCCTTCGCTTTCGGTCGCGTGGATATAAATGCCGTTCAGGTAATAGCGCGTTTCCTCAGTGGAAATCGCAAAACGCGTACGGTCAATCAAATCCCGCAGCACGCCGGACTTGATGCTGAATTGCACCGGCATGCGCCCTTCGGTCATGGAAGGAAAATCATCCACCGCCAGCACGGCCAAGCTGGTATTGAAGCGGCCAGAACGCAGCGTGAGCGGCCCATCGCCACCGCCATGGTCGAATTCAACGCGCGCCCCTTCGGGCAGGTTGCGGATGATTTCGTAAAGCGTGCCGGCTGGCGCCGTGGTCCGCCCCGCGCGCGCAACAGTCACACCCGCGATATCTTCCACCACCGCGATTTCCATATCGGTCGCGGTCAATTTCAGCGCGCCGGCCGAACTTGCTTCGATCATGACATTGGCAAGGATGGGGATGGTGTTGCGACGCTCAACCACGCTTTGCACATGGGTCAGAGCCTTGAGCAGAACCGCCCTGTCAACCGAGAATTTCATCGTTCCGACGCCCCGATCCTGTTATGGCGATCTAAGCAGCCCCTGGATGGGTCCCGGGCGGCAAATCGCCAGTGATATCCTGCCCGGGCGACAAACCTGCCGAATCGGCGCGGGAAAGCGCCCGGATTCGTTCTTCCATACCAGCCCGGACGGGGGCAGAAAAGCGGCTTTAACGCGCGGGGAGGCGCCTCAGGTTTCCAGCATACGCCGGAGAAGCTCGACATCCTCGGCGAAGGAACCATCCGCCTGCATGAGTTCCGCCACGCGGGAGACGGCATGCATGACCGTGGTATGGTCCCTATTGCCGAAACGCCGTCCAATCTCGGGCAGCGAACGAGATGTAAGCTGCTTCGCCAGATACATCGCCACCTGCCGCGGCCGCGCCACATTGCGCGCACGGCGGGCAGAGGACATGTCGGTCAGGCGGATATTATAATGTTCGGCGACCTTGCGCTGAATTTCCTCAATGGTCACGCGCCGATCATGGGCGCGGAGGATATCGTGCAACACCTCCTGCGCGCCTTCCAACGTAATCGGGCGGCCAAACAGATTGGCCCAGGCAATCAGGCGATTAAGCGCGCCTTCCAATTCCCGCACATTGGAGGTGATCTTATGCGCCAGGAATTCCATGACGCGCGACGGCACCGCAACGCCGGATGACGCTGCCTTGGCTTCCAGGATGGAAATGCGCAATTCGTAAGTGGTGGCGTGCAGGTCGGCGACCATGCCGCATCCAAGGCGCGTGCGCAGCCGGTCTTCAATGCCGGAAAGATCGGATGGCGATTTGTCGGCAGAAATCACAATCTGCTTGCCGGCATCCACCAGCGCATTGAAGGTGTGGAAAAACTCTTCCTGCGTATTGTCCTTGCCGATCAGGAATTGCAAATCATCCACCATCAGCACATCAACCGAACGCAGCGTTTCCTTGAATTCCATGGTGGATTGGCTGCGCAGTGCCGCGATGAAGCGATACATGAATTTTTCCGCGCTCATATAGGCAACTTGGCGCGTGGGGTGTTGTTCCCGAATGGCCCAGGCAACGGCGTGCATCAGATGCGTTTTGCCAAGCCCAACGCCACCATACAGGAACAGTGGATTAAAGCCCGGCATGGCCGGCCTTTCTGAAACGCGCCGCGCGCAGGCATGGGCGAATTCATTGGGCTTGCCGACAATGAAGGTATCAAACGTGAAGCGCGGATCAAGCGGTGCGGCCCAATCCCCGCGCGGGTCAGCCACGCGAGCCGCCGCTAGTGTCAGGCTTTCCGCCAAGGGTTGCGCGCCATTTTCGGCTGGCTCGCCGGACGCTGCGCGCCCATTGGCGGCAACACGCAGATCAACCCGACGAATGGCGGGATTTTCCTGCTGCCATAAGGAACGAAGCCGATCGCCGTAATGGCTGCTCACCCAATCGCGCAAAAAGCGCGTGGGCAGCGTGATGGTCGCTTCATCACCTTCAACAGCAGCGAGAGTCATTTGCCGAAGCCAGCTGCGGAATTCCACATCGCCTACTTCTTCGCGCAGCTTGGCGCGAATGCGGGCCCATGGTTCGGCCCAAGCGGCGGAGCTAAGCGGGGACGTAATATGGCTTAGCTTTTCTGTGCTACGCAAAATTCTGCCCCCTTTGACCATTCATTAAAGCGACCCTGTTGACGCATAATGCTGCTGAACGAGCGTGAAATTCAATAGCAAAAAAACCCAAACAGCGAATTTCCGAAAACGAGAACTTCATAACATCGAAGCGTATCGCGAACTGCAAAAAACGTGACCTGAAGCTGCGCCTTCCTTCAGATCAACCACAGGTCAGTCGCACAAAAAACACTTAAGGCGCGCAGCAATCGCTGCGCACCGCGCCGATTTTTCAGAAAAATTAAAGAGGAGTTCGCGCCGTTAGGCGCCGACGGACTTCACCCGGGCCGAAAGCCGCGACAATCTGCGCGCGACCGTATTGGCATGCAACACACCCTTGGTTGCGGCACGCTGCATTTCAGGTTGCGCTGCGCGAAACGCTTCCTGTGCCGCAGCCTTGTCGCCAGACTTCACCGCTTCTTCGACCTTGCGCAAGAAACTGCGCACGCGTGACTTGCGCGCCTTGTTGCGCACCGTGCGCTTTTCGGTCTGACGGATGCGCTTACGCGCGGAAGAATTATTGGCCATGGGCTGTCTGTTCGAACCTGAAAGAAGATGAGGCGGCGATCCACCTGCGAAGGGCGGGTAACTAGCGCCGGAGCATGGCCGGCGTCAAGCCGGATGAGGCGGCGCGAAGTCCGACCCATCGAGCATGGCTTTTCTTTACCTTCTGCCACGCTAAATTGCCTCCCATGAAGCGTTTTTGGGAAGCGGCCCTGGCCGTACCACGTCTGGAAGGCGGCTATGGCGTTGTGCTGGATGGGCGGCCTTTGCGCCTACCGGGCGGCAGTATCCTGGCCACATCAAGCCGCCCGCTGGCCGAGGCGATTGCCGATGAATGGCAGCAGGCCGGCGGGGCAAAGGGCGGGGAGATGCACCCGGAAGATGTGGCCCTGACCCGGCTTTTGGGCTCGGCCCAGGAACGCATCGCGCCTAACCCTCACCCCATGGTGGTGGGCATCGCAAGGTTTGGCGAGACGGATTTGCTCTGCTATCTGGCAGAAGATCATCGTCTGGCCGCCCGCCAAACCGAAGCCTGGCAACCGCTGCTTGATTGGGCCGCGCTGGCGCTGGATGCGCCGCTGCGGGTGACACAGGGCCTGATGCCCGTGGCGCAAGCCCCTGAAAGCATGGCCGCCTTGCAAGCCGCGGTTGCGCGGCACAATGCGGCGGGGCTTGCAGCCCTTGGCGTTGCCGTGCCCGCATTGGGCAGCTTGGTGCTTGGCCTGGCGATCAGCCTTGGCCGGCTGGAGGCCGAGGAAGCCCATCGCCTGGCCGTGATAGATGAACTATTCCAGGAAGCATTCTGGGGCACCGATCCCGAGACCGAGGCGCGACGCCAGGGCCGGCTTGCCGATGTGCAATTGGCGCAGCGTTTCATGGCGCTGGTGAGCGGATAGGATTTCACCTTTACTAGGTCTGGCGAGCGGCGGATTCTGCCTCGCTCGGCGCAACCGGTCTTTCAAGCGGAGCCCTGTCCATGAAGCGTGCCATGAAGCTGCATTCCCGCGCGGTGCTGATCGCGCTTTTGCTGGCGCTGCCCAATCTGCCGGCGCTTGGCGAAACCGAGCCGCTGATGGAAGACCCTTCCGGCATCATTGGTGTTACGCCAACCCCCGTTGGCGGCCAAACCTTGAGCCTAAGCTTGGGGTATACGCGCGCACGGGAAGGCGCCAATCGCAATCTTTACAGTG
>CAMCEP010000234.1 GCA_945873675.1 Asaia bogorensis | reverse complement strand
CGCAGGCCAATCTGAGCGTGCTGGACCCGGTCTTCACCACCGCAACCGTGACCGGCAATCACGGCTGGCATGTGTTCGATACACTTTATGGCGTGGATGCGGAGCTGAAGCCCAAGCCACAAATGGCTGAAGGCGCTGAGGTGCTGGATGATGGCAAGCGCTGGCGCATCACGCTGCGCGCCGGTTTGCGCTTCCATGATGGGGAGCCTGTGCGCGCACGCGATTGCATTGCCAGCATCAAGCGCTGGTGCGCGCGTGAGCCCTTCGGACAATTGCTTTTACGCCAGGTGGATGAATGGCGCGCCGTGGATGACCGCACCATCGAAATCCGCCTGAAGCGCGCCTTCCCGCTTTTGCTGGATGCTTTGGCCAAGCCTGATTCAGCCGTGCCCTTCATCATGCCCGAACGCCTGGCGGAGACCGATCCCAATCGCGGCGTGACCGAGATGATCGGCTCTGGCCCCTATCGCTTCATTGCCGGCGAATATAATTCCGGCAGCCGCGTGGTTTATGAGAAGTTTGATGCCTATCAGCCGCGCCAGGAAGCGCCTTCCTGGACATCGGGCGCCAAGATCGCGCATTTCCGGCGCATTGAATGGCATATCCTGCCAGACCCCGCGACCGCAGCGGCAGCCTTGCAGAATGGCGAGGTTGATTGGTGGGAAAGGCCGCACCCGGATTTGCAGCCGCTTTTAGCGCGTGCGCGTGATGTGCGCCGCGAAGTATCTGACACGGGCGGGCGCCTTGCCGTGCTGCGCATGAATTGCCTGCATCCGCCCTTTGATGATGTGCGCATCCGCCGCGCCATCCGGCTTTCGGTATTGCAGGAAGATTACATGCGGGCATCGCGTGGGGATGATCGTACGGATTGGGATCTCTGCCGCAGCCTTTGGCCGCGGGAGACGCCCTATTACGAAGACCTCGGTGAGGCGATGATGCCAGGCAGTCTGGACCGCGCCCGCGCTGCGCTGCGTGAAGCGGGTTACGCCAATCAGCGCGTTGTCGTGATCAACCCCACGGATTTTCCGGATATTGGGCCGCTTGGCCAAGTGACTGCGGATCGGCTGAAGCGGATCGGCATGAATATAGAATTGGCCGAAAGCGATTGGGGCACGGTGGTGCAGCGGCGTAGCAATCGGGAATCGGTTGATCGCGGCGGCTGGTCCATCCTGCACACCACGGGTGGGGCAACCGCTTGGGCCAATCCCGCCGTTTCCTTCCTGGTGCGTGGCCAGGGCACAGGCGGTTGGTTCGGCTGGTGGAAAAGTGATGAGGCGGAAGCCATGGCCGAATCCTGGCTTTTCGCGCCGAATGAAGCGGAGCAGAAGCAGATCGCGTCCCGCCTTGGGCGCCATGCGCTGGAAGATGCGGCCTTCATCCCGCTTGGCCAATTCAGGATCAGGACTGCTTTCCGACGCAATATCACCGGGATTTTGCAGGGCTCATCGCCCTATCCCTGGAACGTTCGGCGGGCATAAGGCAGGAATTGCTGCGCCTGCGAAGCCGGGGGCTCGCGGATCGTGGCACAAAAAGGCATGATGAGTTTGGTTTGAGGAGTGGTGGCTGTAATGGATGACGCAAAGAAAACGCCGGTTGAAGATACGCGCACGGCGCGCGTCACCGCCGAAGAAGCGCTGGCAATGCACCGGGAAGGGCGGCCCGGGAAGCTTGAAATCCGCCTGACCAAGCCCTTGATCACGGCGCGGGATTTGAGCCTGGCCTATTCGCCCGGCGTGGCAGAACCCTGCCTGCATATCCACCGCGACCCGAGCCTTGCCTATGATTATACGGCGAAGGGCAATTTCGTGGCTGTGATTTCCAATGGCACGGCGGTGCTGGGGCTTGGCAATCTGGGCGCACTTGCATCGAAGCCCGTCATGGAAGGCAAGGCCGCTTTGTTCAAGCGCTTTGCCGATGTGGATTCGATGGATCTTTGTGTGGATACCGAAGACCCGGACGCTTTCATCAATGCCGTACGCTATCTGGGCCCTACTTTTGGCGGCATCAATCTGGAAGACATCAAGGCGCCGGAATGCTTTGTGATTGAACAGCGCTTGCGCGAATTGATGGATATTCCGGTATTCCATGATGACCAGCATGGCACGGCCATTGTCGCCGCCGCCGGCTTGATCAATGCCTGCCATCTGACCGGGCGCGATTTGAAGACAACCAAACTTGTCATCAATGGCGCGGGTGCGGCTTCCATTGCCTGTGCCGAGCTGGTGAAGGCCATGGGCATGCGGCCTGAGAACGTGATCCTGTGCGACACCAAGGGCGTGATTTGGCGTGGCCGTCAGGAAGGCATGAATCAGTGGAAATCCGCGCACGCCGTGACCACTTCTGCGCGCACGTTGACGCAAGCACTGGATGGCGCGGATGTGTTCTTTGGCCTGTCGGTGAAGGGCGCGCTGACGCCAGAGATGATTAGGGCCATGGCGCCAAAGCCGATCATTTTCGCCATGGCCAATCCCGATCCGGAAATCACGCCGGATGAAGCGCGCGCCGCGCGGCCCGATTGCATCATCGCGACCGGGCGTTCGGATTACCCGAACCAGGTCAATAATGTGCTGGGCTTTCCCTTCATCTTCCGCGGTGCGCTTGATGTGCGCGCTTCCACGATCAATGACGCGATGAAAATTGCGGCGGCTGAATCGCTGGCGATGCTGGCGCGCGAAGATGTGCCGGAAGAGGTTTCCGGCGCGGGGGCGGGCAAGGCGCTTCGCTTTGGCCCCGAATACATCATCCCCAACGCCTTTGACCCGCGCTTGATTTCGCGCGTTTCGCCCGCTGTTGCCAAGGCTGCGATGGATAGCGGCGTGGCGCGCAAGCCCTTGGCCGATCTGCAACGCTATGCGCGCGATTTGGCGAATAGGCTGGATGCGACAATGGGCGCGCTGGAAGCCATTGCCGAAAGCGTGCGGCAGAACCCGAAGCGCGTGGTTTTCGCGGAAGGCGAGGAAGAAAAGGTGATCCGTGCCGCTATTGGCTTCCGCAATGCGGGCTATGGCACACCTATTTTGGTTGGGCGGGAAGATCGCATTACGGCGGTGGCCAATGCCATTGGTATCCCCTTGCCGGATGGCATTGAAATCCAGAATGCGCGGCTTTCCGATTCAACGCGCCGCTATGCCGAGTTTTTGTATGAGAAGCGCCAGCGCGATGGCTTCCTGCAACGCGATTGCCAGCGCTTGGTCAATCAGGACCGCAATGTCTTTGCCGCCTGCATGGTGGCGACCGGTGAGGCGGATGCGGTGGTCACTGGCACCACGCGTTCCTATTCCGCTGCGTTGGAAGGCATCAGCATGGCGATAGACCCGGTGCCGGGGCGTGTCGCCTTCGGGGTTTCCATCATTATCTCTCGCCAGGCAGGCACGGTGCTGGTGGCCGATACTGCCATTCATGAAAGGCCAGATGCGGCGACGCTAGCCGGCATTGCGCGCGGTTCTGCGGCCGCCGCGCGGCGCTTGGGGATGGAACCGCGCGTGGCGTTTCTTTCCTTTTCCACCTTTGGCGATCCGCGCGGCACCATCCCGGGCAGCATTCGCGAAGCGGTGAAGCTGCTGACCGAACGCGGCGCTGACTTTGAATTTGATGGCGAAATGGCCGCCGATGTGGCGCTGGACCCGAAGCTGCGCGCTTCGCTCTATCCCTTCTGCCGCCTGAGCGGCCCGGCCAATGTGCTGATCATGCCTGGCATTCACGCGGCGCATATCCTGACGCGCGCTGTGCCGCAATTGACCAGCAGCACGGTGATCGGGCCGCTGCTGACCGGGCTTTCGCATTCGGCGCAAATCGTGCCGATGCAGGCGGGCGTCAATCAGATTGTGGATGTGGCGTGCCTTGCCGCGCATGCCGCCGTGACGCGCGGATAGGGGTGCGCGCTTTTCAGTCCGGCTGATGCTTTTGGGTGTGATGTGACGCAAAGAGACCGAGCCCCATTACATCACCCCGAAAGGCTTGACCATTTCATGGCGCGCGCCGCGGCTTCCTATTACGCTGCGCGAGACCCATTTCAGGATTTCGCGACATCGCCGGAAATATCTCAGGCCTTTGGTGAATGTCTGGGGCTTTGGGCGGCAGTCACCTGGCAGGCCATGGGCCGTCCTAATCCGGTGCTATTTGTTGAATGCGGGCCTGGGCGCGGTAGCCTGATGGCGGATGCGCTGCGCGCCATTACCGAAATGATGCCGGATTTTCGCGCGGCCTTGCGCGTGCATTTGGTGGAGACATCGCCACGCTTGCGCGAAGCCCAGGCGGCGAAGCTAGGTGATGCGGGTGTCACCTGGCATGAGGATGTCGGCGCATTGCCGGAAGTGCCAATGATCCTGCTGGCCAATGAGTTTTTGGATGCGCTGCCCATTCGGCAATTCATTTGCCGCGGCGCCGCTTGGTATGAACGCTTCGTCGCTGATGGTACATTTCTGGAAGTGCCAAGCGATATCACCTTGCCAGAAGACGCGCCCGAAGGCGGCGTGCGCGAAGTGAATGAAGCAGCACTTGGCTTCGCAGCCTGGCTCGGCGCGCGGCTTGCCCGCCATGGCGGCGCGGCTTTGTTGATTGATTACGGCCCAGCGGAAAGCGGTTTTGGCGATAGTCTGCAAGCCATGCGTGCGGGCCAGCCGGTTGATCCGCTCACCGCGCCTGGTGAGGTGGATATCACCGCGCATGTGGATTTCGCGGCCTTCGCCGCCGCCGCGCGTGCTGTC
>CAMCEP010000233.1 GCA_945873675.1 Asaia bogorensis | reverse complement strand
GAGATGCCGTGCGACTTCATCAGTTTGGGCGCTTTGTCAGCGACCAAGCGTTCCAATTCGGCTTCGTGGGTCTGGATCTCCTCATGAAGTGCGAGCCACCGCTGAGCAAGAGCTCGCAAGGCCGCCTTTGCCGATGCGGTCGGGGAGGTAATGTCGCCAGGCCGTAGTGCTGAGATGTGGCGAACCAGAGTGATCGGTCCACGAATCTGGTCAAGGCTGGCGCGCAGCTCCGCTGGCGCGTTTATAATCAGTGTTTTAAGAGTAATCATGGCTTGAGACTTGGACTTGACGGCGCTGTCTCGCGCAATTTTTATATGGCGGATCATCTCAGAAGCCCCGCTCTGAGTTTTTGCCAGGGCGGTAGCCTGCCCGTTCAGCACCGACTTTGCAGCGCTTTCTGCATCCAGAATGTCGGATTTGCCATGAAGGTAGCGGAGTTGGCGATTGGGACGAATGACGTCCAGGACAGTGTGTCCCTTTGTTTGCAGATCTCGGGATAGACCAGCGCCGTAAGAGCCTGTGCCTTCGATACCAAAGGCTTTAACAGGGCCAAATCCTGTTGCCCAAGCCTCCAGACTGCGATATCCCTGACGCGTGGTTGGGATCGTCATCGCGCCTAACCGCGCGCCCTGCGTGTTGATCGCGACGGCGATGTGACTTGATTTGTGCGTGTCGACGCCAATGATGATCTGGTCCATGTTTTCCTCTTGGTTAAAAATGCGCCCAAGCACCGACCGAAGAGGACAAGACTGTGAAGGTACGCAACCGTCAGGCTCCTATGAAGTCACATCTCGCCCGCTGCTGGGGCAACCTGATGGTCGACAAGTCAACGCAATGACACGAAGTCAATCGTAACATGGGTCAGGCCATCAAGCTGCGATACCATATTCACAGTCATAACAATTGCCCTTGCCGCTCATGGATGATTGCAAGCCGTGGTCGCGCAGGATTTTCTGATATTCGTGCGAACAGTATTGGCTGCCACGGTCGCTATGAAACACGCAGCCCCGCGGCGGGGACCGGAGCGCCAAGTCGCGTTTCAGGCGATCACTGACGGCCCAGCCGATCACGCGCCAGGAGTGCAGGTCCAGGATCACCGCCAGATAGAGCCAGCCCTCCCGGGTCCAGATGTAGCTGATGTCACCCGCCCATTTCTGATTGGGTTGATCGGCAGTGAAATCGCGCTCCAGCAGGTTCGGCGCGATGTTGAACGTGTAATCGCGGCCCGTCGTCGCCTTGAACTTGCGCGTTCTTTCAACGACTATCCCATTCTCACGCATCAGCCTCCCAACACGCCGGTGCCCCACGTCGACCCCAACTTCCTTCAATTCTTCGGTCATGCGCGGGCGGCCACAGCGGCTCAGGCTCAGGCGCGATTGCTCCTTGATGTGGGCCAGAGCGTTTTCAAGCCAAGTGGAATCACTTGGCGGCTCGGAAACCGCTCTAGAACCACCATGTCTATGCGTTGCCTGCGGCTGGCGGGGCGGCTGCGAAAGGCCCGTAAGCCGCGTGGGCTGACATTCATCACGCGGCACAGTCGTCCATTCTCCCGGGCAAGCTCGTGGCCCTCGGCAGAGACCACATCCGTACCACGGTGCGCGCTCACCCATTTGTTCAAGGTCGAAAAGCCGACCCCCAGATCATCCGCAACCTGGCGCCGCGAAAGCCCGCTGGTCAGCGCTATCCGCACCGCTTCTTTGCGAGATTCATCCGTCCGGCCTGTGCTCATGGCTCATCTTCTTTGCTGCACAATATGTGATCAGAGGAGCCGCACAAAACCGCGACAGGTCCACCGTATTTCTTGATATGCCGCAAGAACGGGCGGCCGCCTTGCCCTTAGGTGCCTCATCAAGGAGGAACACCCATGCGCGCTCGTGACCTGATGACCACCAGCCTTGTTACCATTCCGCCCGAAGCCCCGCTTGAAGCTGTCGCCCATGTCCTGTCGGACCGCGGCATTTCGGGCGCCCCCGTTGTGGATGCCGCCGGTAATTTCCTCGGCATGGTGACAGAGGGCGACCTGATCCGCCGTCTGGCGGCGAAGGAGGATGCGCCGAAATCCTGGGTGCTTGGGCTTTTCGCCTCGGCGGCTGATCAGGCGGCGCGTTTCGCGCGCACCCACGGGCACCGCGCACGCGATGTTATGACCACTGATATCGCCTCTGTCACAGAAGATACCTCGATCGAGCATGTCGCGCATATCCTTGAGGACAAGAAAATTCGCCGTGTGCCTGTGCTGCGGGATGGCAAGTTGGTGGGCGTTGTGTCGCGTTCGGACCTGATCCGTGCGTTGCTGACCGCGCCGGGCAGTATTGCCGCCGATGCGCCGGATGAACGCATCCGCCGCGATCTGGCGCTTGCGATGCGCAATGAACCCTGGGTGGATACCTATTTCATTTTTCCCGATGTGAAGAATGGACAGGTGACTTTCCACGGCTTTTGTCGGTCTGACACCGTGAAGCAGGGCCTCCGTGTGTTGGCCGAAGGCGTGCCGGGGGTGAAGGGGGTCGCTTTCGAAACCCAGGACCCGCCGGCTTATGTGATGGGGGTTAGCTGACCAGGCCCGCTTGTCAGTAGGGGATATCCTTCATCCAGGGATATCCGACCCGCGCTTGCGCGAAGGCGTGGTCATAAAGCTTGCGCATAAAGGCCTGTTCGAAGGGTTCCTTCGGCTCATCCGGAAAATCGGGGCCGATGGCGGCCAGGTTGAAATCCACCCCGTCTTCGCGCGTGGTGTTGCGGATGCGCGCCACGTCATTGAAGCCGCTCGCGGAAATCATACTGGAGATAGCGCGCTGGGCGATGACGAAAGTCTGGCGCTCGGTCCGGGCAGGGTTGGGCGTGAGCCGCCCATTGCGGATGATATAGGCCCTGACCGGCTGCACATGATTGCCTTGGCGAAGATTGGCGCGCCTTTCGCTTGTGACGCTGCGCGGATAGAGAAATACCTGCGTGAAGGCGCCGCCATCCACGTGCATTTCCTGATAGGATTTCCCATCCAACATCACATCAATCATGACCGGCGGGAAGGCGCCCGGCACGGCAGAAGAAGCCAGCAGAATGCGCCGCACCAGATCCAGCGCGCCCGGATGCCCACTGGCCGCTATGGCACCGACATTCCAGGCCACCGGTAATTGAGCATCCATATCTGAAGTGCCGATCAGCAATAGTCGGCCGCGCTCATAGGCGCGGGCGATGTCGGCCAGCATCGCCTCATTCAAATGCCTGGAGATGGTGCGGAACAGCGGCGCGCTATCGGCCAACGCATCATCGAACAAAGCCGCATTCAGCAAATAGCGTTGTTCCAGCACATCCTTGGGCGTGATGTCGGTATAAACGGCTTTAAGCGCCGCATCGTAGCGGGGACCCAGAAAGGCGAAAGGCGCGGTCAGAGCACCGGTTGAAACGCCCGTCACCAGGCTGAAGGTGGGCCGGTTCCCTGCCTCGGTCCAGCCATTGAGCAAGCCAGCCCCAAAGGCGCCATTTTCGCCGCCACCGGAAATCGCCAGCAATTCAATAGTGCGTTCCTGCCCGCGCCGAGGCGTGCCGTGAATTTTCCGCGCCCTTTCCTGGGCGGCCAGCACTTCGGTACGGAAGCCAGCCCCATCCCAGGGGAAGAAAAAGCGCTCATTGGGAAGGCCGAGCACTTTGGCATCCCGCGTGCGCGCAATGGGCACGGCGGGGCCGCGCGCTGGGCTGGCGCAGGCGGCAAGCCCCAAGCCAGCGCCCCCGAATAAGGCGGCGCGGCGCGTCATCTTCAGCGCGTCTTCAAGCTTTTGGCCCATGTCAGCCTCTGCGATCCTGTCTTTGGCTTCTTGACGCTTTGATTAACAAAAGCCCCGCTTGGCGTCGAGGCGCTGGTTAGCCCAAGCCCCGCTTGCCCTTTTCGCTTGACCCTCAGGCGCTTGGGCGATAAAGCCCCCTCATCTCTGGTTCGTCCTGAACCTTGGTCCGCCCGCCTTATGCGGGTTGGCTCCGCCGCTCCGCGAAGGCTCGCGCAGCGGCGCGTTTTGCTTTGGGGCGGCCGCAACGCGAAAGGACTATCGGGCTGCCCCATGTTTGAGGCTCTGTCCAGCAAGCTCAACGGTGTTTTTGATCGGCTGCGCCGCCGTGGCGCGCTGAGCGAAGCCGATGTGACCGAAGCGCTGCGCGAAGTGCGCGTGGCCTTGCTGGAAGCTGATGTTGCCTTGCCGGTGGTCCGCGACTTGGTTGCGCGCGTGAAGGAACGCGCCGTGGGGCAGGAGGTGATCCGCTCTGTCTCCCCCGCGCAGCAGGTCATCAAAATCGTCAATGACGCTTTGGTGGAAGCACTCGGCGGCACGGAAGGGCCGCGCGGCGTAGATCTGAATGCGCCCGCGCCGGTCGCCATTCTGATGGTGGGTTTGCAGGGTTCGGGCAAGACCACAACCTCGGGCAAGATCGCGCTCCGCTTGAAGGGCCGCGAGAAGAAAAAGGTACTGCTGGCGTCACTCGACGTGCATCGCCCAGCGGCGCAGTTGCAATTGCAGCAATTGGCCGAACGCGCGGAAGTCACCAGCCTGCCCATTATCGCCGGCCAGCGCCCGCTTGAAATCGCAGCCCGCGCCATGGATGTCGCCAGGCGGGAACTTTACGATGTTGTCGTGCTGGACACGGCCGGGCGCCTTGCGATTGATGAAGTGCTGATGGCCGAAGTGGCCGAGGTTAAGGCCGCGACCAAGCCGCATGAAACCTTGCTGGTCGTTGA
>CAMCEP010000232.1 GCA_945873675.1 Asaia bogorensis | reverse complement strand
TCCCCATGGAGGAGATGGTGCCGCCCGTGCCAATCACGGCAACGCGCGGCTTCATGCTGCCACCCCTGATGCTGCGGCGCTTAGTCGTTCAATCACATGATCCACGGTCATCACATCTCCAAAAATATTCCAAAAATTGGCGAGTGAGGCGTTATGTTCCGCATCATTCATGGCGGCATTGGCATTAGCCACCATGATAGTGCGGAAATCCAGCATCATCGCATCCCGCGCGCTGCTTTCGCAGCACACATTCGTCACCGTACCGCCAATCAGCACGGTATCGAAACCCCGCGCCCTGAGGCGGGTCGGCAGATCGGAAGACCCCTGGATGAAGGCGCTGAAACGCCGCTTCAGCACCTTCTCATCCTCGGGCTGCACATCAAGGCTCGGCCAAAGCGCGTGGCCTGGGCTGCCTTCCGTCATGGCCGCCACACGGCGCGCGCGGGCGGCTGGTGTGGCCATGCGCTGCATCACGCTCCAGCTTGTGTCGCAGGATGCGTCATGGGTGTTTTGCACCCAGAACACGGCGCCCCCCGCCTGGCGCAAGGCAGCCGCCAGGCGATTAATGGCCGGGACGATGTGCTCGGCCATGGGGCAGCAGGCATGGCTGATGGTGGGGTCCATGAAGCCCAACTGCATATCAATCACCACAAAGGCAGTGCGGGCCGGGTTCAGATCATTGAAGGGATGCGCCGTGCCGCAGCGCGCTTCGACGCGGGCGATGATGTCGGGCGGGATGGCAAGCTTGTGCATGGGGTCTCCAGTGGGTTCGGGGTGAACAGGGTTCAGCAATCCCCGTGCCCAGCCTAATCGGTCTTGCGGTCCAGCACCGCCGTAGTCAGGCGGGAGACACAGGCAAGCTTGCCGTTTGGCCGATGGATTTCCGTCTGCCAGACCTGAGTACTGCGACCGAGATGGAGCGGACGGCAGAGCGCTGTCACTGTTTCGCCTTCTGGCACGGCTGAGACATGATTGGCATTCACCTCCAACCCCACGGCATGCTGACCCTCTGGCAGGGTCAGCGTGGTAGCAATACTGCCTAAAGTTTCAGCAAGCACGACCGAGGCGCCGCCATGCAAAATGCCATAGGGTTGGACATGGCGCCGATCCACAGGCATTTCAGCGCGCAGGAAATCGGGCCCGACCTCAAGGATGCGGATGCCAAAGGCGCCGGGCAGGCTATTGGCCAGCCGCGCTTCAATGGCCTCGGCTGAGGCAGGACGTTTCCAGATGGGCATGATCGCGTCTTTCCAGGTTGTATGCCGGATATGTCTCACTTTTCAGCGAAAATCTCCAAATTTAATATCGTATCTAATATTTGAGATTACGGCGCTGCTCGCCCAGAATTCCAGTGATAAGACCGCCCGCCTCCATGCATTTTTATCATTTATTACTATTTTTAATATTTTATCGCTAATAATTGAAGTCTGTTCGCTATTTCATTAAAACCCTTCAACGGGGTCAATAACCGCCTCCGTGGAAGGAAAAATGCTTGAGGGTTTTCCTCGACATTTCGCGATTTTTGATTGGAGCATGGCGCGCGATGCCTACTGGCATTGATCGCGTGGAGCATGCCTATATCCGGCATTGGATTTCACATGATCCGGATCGTGTTAAATTTGTCCTCAGGGGTCCACTGGGTTCTCCGGTTGCGGTGCCTCAAAATCTTGTCAGGGAAATGCTCGACGCCCTGGACACGCGCAGACTTGGAGAGCCGGGTTGGGAAGAAGCTTCCAAACCGGCCGGCCGCCTTGCCCTTTCCGCGCTTGCCCGCCTCAGTCTTGGCCGCGGCGCGCGGGAGCTTACGCGCGCCCTCGCGCAACCCAGGGAGAATGTTTACCTTCTCGTCTCTCACATGGGGGCTGATCGCCCAGGCGCGATCAAAAACTTGAAGCGCAAGGGCGTGAAATTCATCCCCCTGGTGCATGACCTGATCCCCGCGACGCATCCCGAATATGCCTCTCCCGCAGGGGCTGAGCGTCATTTTCGGCGCGTTGAGGCTATCGCCGGCTTGGCAGATGGCATCATCACCAATTCTGAAACTACCGCACGGGATCTTTTGCCCCATTTGCGTCCAGGCGCAGAAAGGCCGCCCATCATCGCCGCCCCGCTTGGCATTGACACGCCCTTACCAGACCCAAGTTACCCGATACCCTCCGACCCGTATTTTGTTTCTATCGGCACAATTGAACCGCGCAAGAATCACCTGCTGCTTCTGAACACCTGGCGGCTTTTGGCTCAGCGCATGGGACCCGATACGCCAAAATTGATCCTGATCGGCAAGCGTGGCTGGGAAAATGAGAATATCGTTGACATGCTGGACCGTTGTCCGGCCTTGGTCGGCGTGGTGCGCGAATATCGTGATTTGCCCGACAAGGCGGTAGCAAAATTGCTTCAGGGCGCAAGGGCTTTGCTTTTTCCTTCCTTCGTTGAGGGTTATGGCCTGCCGCTGGCCGAGGCTTTGGCGCTTGGCGTGCCCGCCATTTGTTCTGACCTGCCAGCACTGCGCGAGGTTGGCGGTGATGCGCCGGAATATCTGGACCCGCTTGATGGGCTTGGCTGGCGGCGGCTTATCCTCGGCTTTGCCGATCTCGACAGCAGAATGCGTGACGCGCATTTACGCAGGATCAGCAACTGGACGCCACCCAGCTGGGAGAGGCATTTCTCCTTGGTGGACCCATGGCTGCGGCGAATTGCCCATACCGCCGCCCCGGTGACCGAGCAGCGCTTCGCCGCCTTCGCCGATGCTTCGGCGCCCCAAAGGGCGATGTCCGCGCCCGCAGCGCCGAGCCCTTGAGTTGAGCGTGCAAAGCAGGCCGAGGCGGGAGCGGGCGCACCGCCCTGAACCGATCGCCATCATAGGCGCGGCGGCCAAGCTGCCTGGCGCGCCTGATCTTGCTGCCTTCGCTGCCCTGCTGCGACAAGGTGTTGATGCCGTCACAGAAGTGCCGGCTGAGCGTTTCGATAAAACGCGCTGGTATCACCCGCGCCCAGGCGAAGCGGGCCGCAGTTATAGTTTTGCCGCCGGCACGATTGGCGACATCAAGGGCTTCGATGCTGAAGCCTTCGGCCTTTCCCCGCGCGAGGTCGCTGAAGCCGATCCGCAGCAAAGGCTTTTGCTGGAAGTGACGCGCGACGCTTTTGAGGATGCGGGGCTTCGCCCCGAAAGCCTTGCCGGGCGCAATATCGCGGTCTTCATCGGCGGGTCTTCAACTGATTTTGCGGAAGTGCGGCTGCAGGACCCACCGGCGACCGATCGCTTCCTCATGACAGGCAATGCGCTTTCCATCCTGTCCAATCGTATCGGCCATGTGTTTGATCTGCGCGGTGGGGCGCAGACGATTGATACCGCCTGTTCTTCCTCACTCGTTGCACTGCATCTCGCGGCACGCGCCTTGGCCGAAGACCCTACCCTGGAAGCGGCCGTGGTAGGCGGCGTCAATCTGCTGCTCTCGCCTTATGCCTTCATCGGCTTTTCCAACGCAGGTATGCTTTCCAGCCATGGGCGCTGCCAAGTGTTTGACGCGGCGGCGGATGGCTATGTCCGGGCCGAAGGAGCTGGGGTTGTCATCCTGCGCCGCCTTGCCGATGCCAAGGCCGCGCATGAGCCAATCCGCGCGCTGCTGCTTGGCACCGCAAGCAATACGGCGGGGCGTACCATTGGTATTTCGCTGCCCAATCGCGATGCGCAGGCCGCTTTGCTGAAAGGCCTGATTGAAAAAAGCGCTGTGGATCCGGATCGTTTCCTGGCCTTTGAAGCGCATGGCACCGGCACCCAAGCCGGCGATCCGGCGGAGGCCTGGGCGATCGGGCACGCCATTGCGCAACACCGCACGACACCGCTGCCGATCGGTTCCGCCAAGGCCAATATCGGCCATCTGGAAGCGGGCGCCGGCATGGCCGGCTTGCTCAAAGCCATGCTCATGCTGGAACAGGGTTTTGTGCCGCGCGCGCTGCATTTCGCGAACCCTAATCCGGCGATTGATTTCGCGAATTTGAACCTGCACGTCCCGCAGGCGACCGAAACCATCACGGTCGCCGATGATGCGGTGATGGGTGTCAATGCCTTCGGTTTTGGGGGCACCAATGCGGCGGCCATTTTGGGCCGCGCGCCCCATCCGCGCTTGCTGCGTCGCGCAGCGGCCAGGGGGGCGCCGCCGCTTATTCTCTCGGCACGCTCTGCCGAAGCGCTGCGGCTCTCGGTTGCCACCTGGCGTGATGCGCTGGCGGGTGCTGATCGCCCGCGCGCCGCAGCGCTCGCACGCGGTCAGGCGCGGTATCGGGACCTTGCGCCGCATCGGCTTGTGCTGCGCGGGGCTGAGGGTGCTGCGCTATCCCAGCGCTTGGCGGCCTGGGAAGCGGGAGAGCGTGAGGCTGGCGTGGTGCAAGCGGTGGCCCACCGCGGCCACATGGCTTTTGTGTTTAGTGGCAATGGCGCGCAGCATCTTGGCATGGCGCAGGAAGCCTTTCGCGCCTCGCCCGCCTTTCGGCGCGCCGTGCTGGCGGCAGATGCGGCGCTGGCGCCAAGGCTTGGGGTTTCACCAGCCGCCCTGGTCAAGGCGGGTGTGAGCGATGCGCAACTTGCGGGCACGGACCTTGCCCAACCTTTGCTTTTCGCCGTGCAAATCGGCGTTTTGGCGGCGCTGGCCGCACAAGGCATCACGCCTGATCTGGTAATCGGTCATTCGGTTGGCGAAGTGGCGGCGGCGCAAGCGGCGGGGATTCTCTCGCTTGATCAGGCGGCTGCGCTGATT
>CAMCEP010000231.1 GCA_945873675.1 Asaia bogorensis | reverse complement strand
CGAGCGCTACGGCCCCGCCCAGCACCGCCACCACCGCCGCACCGGTCAGTAGAATACGCAGCGGCAGGCGCATGATATGCAGTAATTCCAGCGTAATATGGCGCTGTTGCGTAGCGTTTGCCGTGATCTCTGCTGTGGTGACGGGGGTGGATGGGGGCATGGGCGGGACCTCGGCTGGGCCCGGCTTTATGGTATATTATTCCTAATTTGTCAAGGAAATTATTCTTCGTATTCCCTAGTGACCCGCTAAGCCTTCAACACCGCCTCCGCAAGCCGCGCCGCGTTCAGCGCTGCCCCAAGCCGCACATCGTCACCCACCGCCCAAAGCGAGAGCCCATTCGGCAGGGTTGCATCGCGGCGGATGCGGGAGACATAGACCATGTCTTCGCCCACGATCTCGGCCGGGCTCGCATAGCCGCCATCATCGCGCCGATCGAGCAAGGTTAACCCCGGCGCCTTACGTAACACCTCACGCGCGTCGCGTTCATTGATCGGGCGGTCGAAGGCGATGTTCAGCGCCATGCCAAGGCCAAGCATCACGGGCACGCGCACGCAGCTGGCACTTACCTGAATATCGGGGTCGAGCAGCTTGCGGATTTCAACGCCCATCGCCCATTCTTCCCGCGTCGCGCCATCGGGCATGAAGCGGTCAATATGCGGAATGACATTGAAGGCGATCTGCTTAGTAAAATACTGCGCTTCCGGATTGTCATTCACGAAAATGCCACGCGTCTGGGACCAGAGCTCATCAATCGCCTCCTTCCCCGCGCCGGAGGCCGGCTGATAGGTTGCCGCCACCACGCGCCTGACGCCTGCGGCTTCATGCAACGGCTTCAAAACCATGGCTAGGATCAGGCTGGCCGGCAGCGGGCAGGCGATGATCCGCCTTTTACTGATGCGCGCCAAAGCCTGGTCATTCACCCCGGCCACCATCAGCGGCACATCCGGTTCCATGTGAAAATGCCCGGATAGGTCAATCGCCATGGCGCCGGCCGCCACCGCGCGCGGTACCTCCACCGCGGCCAGCTTGGCATCACAGGCGAAGACGGCAAGGTCCGTGCCAGTGAAGTCAAAACGCGCCACATCGCGTGTCTTCAACACAGCCTTCTCACCCCAGGAAATATCGGCGCCCGCGCTGCGGCCTTGGGCAAGCGCCACCACTTCAGCATCCGCGAGGCTGGTTTCAGCCAAGCAGCGCAGGATTTCGCGCCCAATCAGGGAAGGCGCGCCGATGACGGCGATACGATGAGCCATACGTCAATTCCTAAAAGCTTCGTCATGTTTAGTGTGGTTCCCGTTCACATGCACTCACGGGAATCACATTAAACCTCTGTTTGATCGTATTTTCCGAGCCGCCAAGTGATCCCACTTGGCTTGAAAATACTCAAGCCGCACGGGCCTTAACCGGCTCGTAGCGAAATGTCGTCAAAATAGGCCCTGGATTCCAGGATGCGCCATGAAAGCTGAGCTTCGACTACCAGCCCTTGCCGTAATGATCCTGCTCGCCCAGCCAGACATGGCGGTGGCAGGGCAGGATGCCGCCGATGGTCAGGCGGTAGGGTTTTTCCTCGGTCTCGCGCTTGGTTGTCTGGTTTGCCTGGCGCTCAGCACTTGGGCGCTTTGGCGCCAGCGGGCCATGCTGGTCAATTTTGCAGGCAAGCTTTCCCGGCTTGCTGCGAGTGAACCCGTACCCCCCTTCGCGGCAACCGATGCGGATGGCCCGTGGCGCCAAATGCTTTTGGCGGCTGAAGCTTTGCGTCAGCGCCCGCCAGCCAACCCCGCCCAAGCAGCGCCGCCCCCTGCCCCACCGCCTGAGACTTCTCTGGCCGATTTGGCGACGGCCATTGAAGCGGAAACCGCCGCAGCACTTGAAGATCTGGACCGCCGCGTCGCCATGCTGCGCCGCAATAGCGCCGCCATGACCGAGGCTGCCGAAGGTGGCGCGCGGGCGGCGGAAGCCTCGGCCAGCGCGGCTTCATCCGGGCGGGTCAGTGCGCAGGAAGCCTCCCGCGGGGCGGATGAACTATCCGGCGCGGCCGGGGAGATTGCGCGGCAAATGTCGCGCGCGGGGGAAGCCACGCGCGGCGTGATGCAACGCACCGATGAAGCACGCCACATCTTCACCGAACTCACTGACAGTGTGCAGGAAATCGGCCAGGTATCGCGCCTGATTGCGGAAATCGCCGGCCAGACGAATCTGCTCGCGCTGAATGCCACCATCGAAGCGGCGCGCGCCGGGGCGGCCGGCAAGGGTTTCACCGTGGTCGCCAATGAGGTGAAGAACCTGGCCAAGCGCACCGCGCAAAGCACCGAGGAAATCGCCGGGCGCATCGCAGCCATGCAGACCGCCGCCAGCCGCGCCTTGGCCGCCATGGATGGTATTGGCGGCGCGGTGACAGAATTGGATGCGGTGGCAACTTCGGTCGCGGCGGCGGTTGAGGAGCAATCCGCCACTACTGCTGAAATCTCTCGCGCCATCATGGGGGCGGCGGAGAACGCGGCTGATGTCGCCAATAGGATGGAAGCGCTGACCCAGGATTCGGGCAATACAGGCGAAGCTGCCTGGACGTTGCAGTCTGGGGCGGATGAGCTGGCGGATGCCATCGCTGCCTTCCGGCAGAACCTGGGTGAGGCCTTGCGCGGGCGTGTGCCGGCGGCGAATCGCCGGCAGGAAGCCAGGCTGCCGCTTGGCGTGCCAGCGCAGCTTAATGGCTCCGAAGGCGTATTGCTGGACCTTTCGCCGAGCGGCGCGCTTTTCCTGGGTGGGGCGGCAGATTTCACCGAAGGTGAGCTATGCGTTGATGCGCAGGGCCCGGCGCTTGGGGTGCGGCTGGTGTCCCGCGCGGAAGGGCGCTTGCATCTGGCCTTCACCAATCCAGCCATGGCCCAACCCGCGGTGGCGGCCTTGTTACGGGATGGCGAAAGCGACCAAATGCATGCGGCATGAACCCTTGCGGGTTTGCCAAGCGCGACCATTTGCGCCATGCCGGAATTCTGCCGCTTTCCTCGCGATACTGCGAGATGCAGCCCTGAGACCATTTAGGAGCCTAGATCGATGCGTCGCCTTATCCTTTCCGCCGCCCTGCTGGCGGGTTTTGCCATCACAGCCCCGGCCTTCGCGCAGGATGCGGATGCCGGCCAGCGCGTATTCAACCAGTGCCGCGCCTGCCACAGCATTGATAAGGGCGGGCGCAATGGCGTTGGCCCTAATCTTTGGGGCGTGGTCGGCCGCAAGGCGGCTTCGATCGAAGGCTTCCGCTATTCATCCAATATGCGGACGCTGGCCGAAGGCGGTCTCACTTGGAATGAGGAGCGCCTGACCGCCTACATCACCAACCCGAAATCAGTGGTGCCGCAGGGGTCCATGTCCTTCGCCGGGCTGCGCAATGAGCAGCAATTGAAGGATCTGCTGGCTTATCTGGCCAAGCAGAAGGATTGATTGCAGCGGGCTGAAAACGCCCCTTCCGCAACAGCGCCGCCAAGGGGAAACCTGGGCGGCGCTTTTTGTTATTTGGTGATGACCCGCGCATTGCCGACAATGGCGCGCATGCGGTCATTTGCTGTTGCCCCGCCTTCCACAGCGGCAATAGCGCGGGCTTCGGCGGCCCGCACGGCAGCGAGTTTTTCGAGCACGGCTTCCGCCTGATCCTGCGGCACAACCACAACACCATCAGCATCGCCCACAATGATATCGCCGGGGCGCACATGCTGGCCACCAAGTGTGACCGGCGCGCCCACCACGGCCGGGCCATTGGCCGCAGGTGATGCCGGCATGATGCCGGCAGCAAAAAGCGGCAGGCGGGATGCGACAATGCCGGCGCGGTCGCGCGCCAAGCCATCGGTCACAAAAGCCGCCACACCCTTATTCTTCATCATGCCCGCGACCAGATCGCCGATCACGGCGGTCGCGGTATAGGCATCATTCGCGACCACAATCACATCGCCCGCTTCCGCTTCCAAAAGCGCGCCATACACACCAACCACATCGGCGGGATAGGCGAGTGCGGTCAGCGCCGGGCCGACAAAGACCGCATTCTCTGCATCCATCGGTTTGATGCGGTAATCAAGCGCGCCGCGCCCATCCATGGCATCGGCCAGGTGCGAAGTCTGCGCACCGCGAAAGGCTTCGATCAACGCCTTGGATGGCCGGCGATGGCCGCGATGAATAGTGAGCAGCGGGGGATTGTCGAGCATGGGGTCCTCCTGTTTGGTTTCCCGCCATGCTTGCCTGCCATCAGTGGCGCGTAAAGCCTCATTGGCAAGGTCGCGGATCGTGACCGATCCGCCCTCAGACGCTTCCGACCAACGCCAAGGCATGCGTCGCGATCATCGCTTCCTCATCCGTGGGGCGGATCAGCACGCGCACCGGATCACCCGCGCGGCCGATCTCTGGGCGGTTGGCGGCATTGGCTTCCGGGTCCAAATTGACGCCCAGAAAGCCAAGCCCAGCACAGATGCGCGCGCGCACACCATGCGCATTCTCGCCAATACCAGCGGTGAACACCAATGCGTCTATGCCGCCGATGGAAGCGGCCAAAGCGCCGATTTCGCGGCGCACGCGAAAGGCGAAGTGATCCAAAGCGGCTTCGGCGGCTGCGGTGCCGGCGGCTTCAATGGCACGCACATCCTGTGATACGCCGGACATGCCTTTCAGCCCGCTTTCGTGATAGAGCAGATGCATGATGTCCTTCGATGTCATCTGCAAACTATCCAGCATATGCAGCACCACGCCGGGGTCCAATTGACCACTCCGCGTGCCCATCGGCAC
>CAMCEP010000230.1 GCA_945873675.1 Asaia bogorensis | reverse complement strand
AGCATTTTCTGGCGCCCGAAACAGGATCCCAACACTGCGCCATACGCGCAAAAAAATACCGCGATCAGCAGCAGCCGATCACGGTATGGCGCAACACCAAACCGGCATGGCCTGCGCCATACCGGCTATGTTACTTCAGGTGGTCTGCTGGATCGCTGACAGAAGCCAGCGCTCCTCCGGACCACTGCGAACAAAGGTCCAAAGCTCGGTCGAGGTCTGGCGCTCAGTTGTGCTGCCATCCACAACCTTGCCGGATGCCTGCTCAAAGCTTGCATCCAGCAAGCTGAAGCGCATGGCAACCGTCGCGTAATCCAGGCCGTCCTCGTGCCAAGCTTCGGAAAGGTCACCGCTTTCCAGCTTCACATCGCGGGTTTCATTGCGCCAGCCACGCGCATCCAGATCGCGGTAGTCATTCGCGAAATAGCCAACCATTTCAGGCGTTGCGAATTCCCGCAGGCCCTTCAGGTCGCGGCGAGACCAGGCGGCATTCACCTCGGTCAGGGTTTGTTCAAACGCCTGATAATCCTGCGGCGTCACTTGGACATCGCGCGCGGGGGCAGCATAGGCGCCGCCTGCGACCGGGGCAGCGGCACCGCCCATGGGCGCGGGTTCCATCTGGCGCGCATATCCGGAAGCACCGGCCATGGCAGGCGCAGCCTGGCGGCGGCGGAACAGGCGGAAGGCCAGATAGATCAACCCGCCGATCAGCGCCACTTGCAGCAGCATGCCAAGCATGGCGCCGAGGCCGCCGATACCACCCAGAAGCCCACCGCCAAAGAGCATGCCGACCAAGCCACCCATCAGCAAACCACCAGCAAGCGCGCCCATGAAGGAACGCTGCGGCTGCGCTTGCGGCGGCATGCCAGGACGCGTGGCGCCGCCGGCCTGTTGCGGGCCAGAAGGCTGCGTTGCCGTCCGTTCCATGGGCCGCGCGGTATTGGGCGCGGTCTGGGTAGGCGGTGGCGCGGAATAGGTCCGGCTGCCGCGGCTGCCAGAGGATGAATTGCCACCCGGCTTAGCCTCAGACATGACTGGTGTGAGTACCAGCGCCAAGGCGGCAAAGGCGGTAAGTAGAAGAGCTGGTCGGCGCATTGGATTCTAAATCCCCCCGCATGAAACAAAATTAATATAGGGATTTTTTTCATCCACGCGAAGGGGGTAAGGGCAGCGGCGCGAGATTTCTTCGAAGGCCCGTCCCAAGGGCCGATACCGAAACATAACCATGTTCGGGCTTCGTATACCCACCGCTAGCGAATTTCTGCTAACAACCGCTCTAATTATGCCGACAGAACAGTTTCCAGCCACGGCCGGACATCCCAGCCAAGCCTCAATCGAGGAAGGGCTGCGGCGTGCCATGCGGCCAACACCGGGCCGAGCAGCGTTACGCGTGGCGCCGGGGCCTCAGCCCGAACTGCGAAGGATCGTCTTTTCGCTGTTGCGAGAGCTGGCGCAGGTTAAGGGTGGCGCGCTGCTTGAAATTGCTTCGGGCGACTGGCTGTTGAGCGAAGCACCGGCACTGGAAGCCGAAAGGCTGGCGGCGCTGATCGGGAAATTGCTACCCGAAGGCCACCTGCGGATTTTACCGCTCCCTCAATCAAAGGCCATCATTGCTGAGTTGCTGGAATCAAGGCCGCTTCCCAAGCTGCTTGAATTGCCCTTGGTGGACACTGTTTCGCCTCTCGGCCTGGAAATGAAGCTTAGCCAGATCAACCCTGGCTGGGTGTTTTCACGACGCAGTTATGTTTCCTTCAATCAGCAAGGAAAACCAGCACTCCGCCTGCAACGCCTTGGTCTTGATATTTCGGCGCTTCGTCAGGCCCTTGGCAATTATGCACAGGATCAGTCCCTGCTGCGCCACGCTGAGACCGAACTGCAGAAAAAATTGCTGGAAGCCTTGGGAGAGGATGGCGGCAGAGCTGCGCTTCTGGGGGGCGCCCCTGCCGCGCCGCTCCTGATTGACATGCCAGCCACGCTCCTGCCGGCACCGCCTGCGGCAGAGGCTGAAGCGCGCGACCCGGCCGCCATGACGATGCTTTTCGCGACCATGGCGCTGCACGAAGCCATCAGCCTCGAGACTCTCGCTGCCCGAAAAGACAGTTTGAAGCGCGACGCCTGGGGCATAGCAATTTCTGGCCTATCGGCCAAAACACTTCCGCTGGTGAATATGCAAGCGCTTCCAGCGGATTGGGTGATCCTGGAATGGAGCCCGGACCTGGCGGAAAATACCTCGCTCAAGCTATTGGGGCAGCTGGATCCTTCGCGCCTGATCCTGGATGGCTGTGATCAAAAATCAGCATTGGTCTTCGGTTTCAGTCTTGGCATTTCATGTTATGGCGGACCCTGGATCGAGGATCTGGTCGCGGCGGCACGCATGGATTTTTGTCCACAGGCTGAACTCTGCACACGCGCTGAATGCCGCGCACGCGGGCTTGCTGCGGCGCCTTACGGACGCTTGGGCTGCTATATGCCGCATGTGCTGGAGGCTGTCTTGCCAGAGACAGCAGCATGATCAGCGCGGCCGATAGGTCGGTCAGCAACCCGACTGAAATGAATAGCGCGGTATCGCTTTCCATTGCTGTGCGCGATGCGGTTGCCCTGGGTGAGGAGCGGCTAGTGCTCATGCTGCGCTTTTCCGCCCTGCCAAGGGCGCGTAGGATTGGCACCCAAGCCGAATTGTTGCGCGCTTCGTGGGAACCATTGAACAGCACAGCCAGGGTCAGAAGCTTCAAGTTACCCGGCGGTGACCTTGTGGCGATTGCCTTGCCCAATGCGGCCGCTGATCTGGAATATCACCACAAGGCGCTTTTCTCCATGCTTGAGGAGGAGGAGGCATCGCGCGCTGTGCAGATGCTGCGCCTGCCGGCCCAGGCAGCCGCAGTACTGGCCAAGGTGCATGACAGCCTTGGCTTTACAACCGCGCTTGGCGCGATCGGGCTTGGCCAACCTGGCGCCGAGCAAGCTGAAGCAGCGGAAATCGCGGCGGCTGAACGCGCCCTCACTGGGGTGGATTTGAGCACCTTTGTACGTCGGCAGCGGGTAATGTGGCTTGAACCAGGCGGCGCCAATACGCGCATGATGTGGGAAGACCAACGCGTCAATTTGGCCGAAATTTGTGAAAGGCTGCTTGAAAAGCCCGACCCGGCACTGCCCAAAGCCTTTGCCGAAAGGCTGCTTCGGGCGATTGATGCGCGCCAGCTTATCTATATGGCGCGCCCGGAGGAATTACGCGATATGCGCGCAACGGCCATGCCTTTACGGATAGAAAATGTGTTTTCGCCAGCCTTCCTCAGGCTGGATGCGGTTATGCCCCAAAGCCAGCGCCAAAAGCTGCTGATCGCCTTCAATGCCAGTGATGTCTTGGCGCAACCGGGGCAATTCCTTTTGGCGCGCAATTTCCTGCAAGCGCGCGGCTATCCGCTTATTCTGGAAGCATCCGGCCCCTTGGCTGCTTCGGTACTGCCAAGCCTGCGCGCCGGTTTCACCTATCTGCGCCTGATGTGGTCCGATAATTTTCCAACAAGCGCGAGCGGCGCAGACGCGCTATTGCGCGACAAGCTGGCCAATCCAGCGGAACACGTGGTGCTGGCCGGCGCAGACAGCCCCGCCGCCATCGCTTGGGGCTGGGAAGCGGGCATTCGCATGTTCCAAGGCCGCCTGATCGAAAGCCAACGCCCAACAAGCTGATCACCATGGCTTGGCGAAAGCCTGCTTTGCGCCGATATGCCCCCCATGCTGACTCCCGCCATCGAGGCCCAGGGCCTGACGAAAACCTATAAAGTTGGCGACCCGCCCGCTGTGGCGGGGCTGGATTTCAGCCAGCCCGCCGGCAGCACCTGGGCGCTGCTGGGCGGCAATGGCGCCGGCAAATCCACCACCATCGCCATGCTGCTCGGCCTTCTGGTGCCAAGTGCTGGGCGTGTGGTGGTCCTTGGCCATGACATGGCGCGGGACCGTTTCGCGGCGCTCGCGCGGATGAATTTTTCCTCACCCTATGTCGCGCTGCCGCATCGGCTTACGGTCCGGGAAAACCTGATGGTCTACGCGCATCTCTATACCGTGCCCAAGGCGCACGAACGAATCGCCGAATTGGCGGAAAGGCTGCAATTGACCGCTTTTCTGGACCGCCCGGCGGGGCAGCTTTCGGCGGGGCAGAAAACGCGGGTCGCGATCGCGAAATCCCTTATCAACCGCCCTGAATTGCTGCTGCTGGATGAACCGACCGCAAGCCTTGACCCCGATACGGGCGATTGGGTGCGCAGCCTTCTGGAAGAATATCGCGCGGAATCTGGCGCCGCCATTCTGCTGGCCAGCCACAATATGGCTGAGGTCGAGCGCCTTGCGGATCATGTGCTGATGCTGAAGGGCGGGCGGATTGTGGACCAGGGTAGCCCCAATGATCTGATCTCCCGCTATGGCCGCGATGATCTGGAACAGGTGTTTTTGGACATCGCCCGCGGCCAGGGGCGCGCAGCATGAGCGGCGCGGCGCGGCGTATTTGGGGGCTGATGTATCGGCATTTGGCACTGTATCGGCGTTCCTGGCCGCGCGTTTTGGAACTGATGTATTGGCCCGTTTTGCAAATGCTGGTCTGGGGCTTCGTCACCGCCTGGCTCGCCGGCGTGCAGAACAATACCGCAAGTGTCACCGCCGGCGTGCTGCTCGGCGGCGTGCTGCTGTGGGAGGTAACGCTGCGTAGCCAAATGGGCTTCGCCATTTCCTTCCTTGAGGAGATCTGGTCGCGCAATCTGGGCCATATTTTCGTGGCCCCTCTGCGCCCGCATGAATTGGTGGCGGGC
>CAMCEP010000229.1 GCA_945873675.1 Asaia bogorensis | reverse complement strand
GCAACGCGCGCGGCTGAATAAGCCGCGCCTTACCCCTTGCCCCGGGCGCCCGCCCGGCGATACAGGCTAGTCATGTCCAGCCAATTGCAGCCCGCCCGTGGCACCCGTGACCTGATCGGTGAGGAATTCCGCCGCCACCATGCGGTGGCCGAAGCCGCGCGGCGCATCGCTGCGCTTTATGGCTTTGAGGAATGGGCAACCCCCATTTTTGAAGATACGCGCGTTTTCGCCCGTGGCCTTGGCGATACCTCCGACGTGGTTTCCAAGGAAATGTACAGCTTCACCGATCGCGGCGGGGAAAGCCTGACGCTGCGTCCGGAAATGACCGCCGGGGTTTGCCGTGCGCTGGTCTCGAACGGCCTCACGCAATCCAACCTACCGCGCAAGGTTTTCTATGCCGGGCCGATGTTTCGCTATGAACGCCCGCAAAAGGGGCGTTATAGGCAATTCCACCAGATCGGCATTGAGGTTCTGGGCGCCGCCGAACCGCTCGCGGATGCTGAGGTGATTGCCTGCGGCTGGCATATCCAGCAGGAACTCGGCATCGCCGAAGGCACGGTGCTGGAAATCAATACGCTGGGCGATGCGCCATCGCGCGATGCCTATCGCGCGGCACTCATTGCCTATTTCAGCGCCCATCGCGATGCGCTGAGCCATGACAGCCGCGTGCGCCTTGAAAAAAACCCTCTGCGCATCCTCGATTCCAAGGATGAGACGGACCGCGCCATTGTCGCCGGCGCGCCGGTGATTGGGGACCATCTGACGACCGAAGCGGCGGCGTTTTACGCGACCGTGAAGAAGCACCTCATGCGCTTTGGCGTGCCCTTCCGCGAAAACCCGCGCATTGTGCGGGGCCTCGATTACTACAGCCACACGGCCTTTGAATTCGTGACCGACAGGCTCGGCGCGCAAGGCACGGTGATGGCGGGCGGGCGCTACAACGGGCTCGTTGAGGAAATGGGTGGCCCACCCACCCCTTCCGTCGGCTGGGCGGCAGGCATTGAACGGCTTGCCATGTTGCTGGCTGAAAGCCCGGCAGCGCCGCGCCCGGTTTCAGTTATCCCGGTGGGCGATGAGGCCGAAGGCCCGGCGCTTGATCTTTTGCAGGCGTTGCGCGCGGCGGGTGTGGTGGCCGAAATCGCCTATCGCGGCAATCTCAAGCGCCGGATGGAACGCGCCAATCGCATCAATGCCCGCGCCGCCGTGATTTTGGGCGAAACTGAAATCGCCGCTGGTGTCGCGCAATTGCGTGATCTTGATGCCGGCACGCAGGAAAGCGTCGCACTCGCGGATATTCCGGCCCGTTTGCAATGAGCCTACCCGCCAGACTTGATCGCTTGCTGTCACGTGCGGAGGAGCTGCGCCATATGCTCTCCACCGCGCCGGGGGCGGATATTGGCGCTTTGTCCAAGGAATTGGCGGAACTTGAGCCGCTCGTTGAAAAATACGCTGACTACCGCGCATCTGAACGCGCGCGGGATGAAGCCCAGGCCATGCTGGCTGATCCCGAAATGCGGGAATTAGCGGAAGCTGAATGGCTGACGCAAAAGGAACGCGTGCCGGCGCTTGAACATGAAATCCGCATCATGCTGCTGCCGCGCGATGCCGCGGATGAACGCAGCGGGATTTTGGAAATCCGCCCGGCCGCTGGCGGGGATGAGGCTGGGCTTTTCGCGGCGGAATTGTTTCGTGGCTATCAGCGCTATGCCGAAGGGCGCGGTTGGCGTTTTGAAGTGCTGGAATATGACGAAAACGAATTGGGCGGTATCAAGGGTGCCACGGCGGAGGTCGCTGGGCGTGGGGTTTTTGCGCGGCTCAAATATGAAAGCGGTGTGCATCGCGTCCAGCGCGTGCCGGCAACCGAAACTCAGGGGCGCATCCATACTTCCACCGTGACCGTCGCCGTATTGCCGGAAGCCGAGGAAGTGGATGTGCAGATTGAAGACAAGGATCTGCGCATTGATACCTATCGCGCTTCGGGCGCGGGTGGGCAGCATGTGAACAAGACCGATAGCGCGGTGCGCATCACCCATATGCCAAGCGGTATTGTGGTGGCGATGCAGGAAGAAAAAAGCCAGCACAAGAACCGCGCCAAGGCGATGAAGATATTGCGTGCCCGGATTTATGAACAGCAGCGCAATGCGGCCGATCAGGTGCGTGCGGCGGACCGGCGCAGCCAGGTTGGCACCGGTGATCGGTCTGAACGCATTCGCACCTATAATTTCCCGCAAGGCCGCGTCACGGATCACCGCATTGGCCTGACACTGCATAAGATTGACCGCGTGATGCTGGGCGAATTCGATGACATCTTCGATGCGCTGATCGCGGAAGACCAGGCGGCGCGGCTGGCGGCAGAAGCGGCGTGATTGAACCGCGCTGCGCCGATCCGGTTGGCACGATTGGATTTTTTCTCTGTCAGGCTGGGCAAAGGCTGCGGGGTGCGGCGATTGAAGCGCCTCGCCTGGAAGCGCGCCGCTTGCTTGCCCATGTATTGAACAAATCCGAGGAAGCGTTGCTGCGTGACCCCCGCGCACCTGTGCCGGCAGACCAAGCCCAGCAATTCGCCGCACTGCTCGCGCGCCGTATCGCGCATGAGCCCTTTGCCTATCTGACTGGCCGCGTGGGGTTCTGGACGCTTGATCTGGAAGTCTCCCCCGCCACGCTCATTCCGCGTGCGGATAGCGAAACGCTGGTCGAAGCCGCGCTGGAAGCCTGCACAGATAAAAGGGCGCCGCTCAGCCTGCTGGATCTCGGCACCGGGACCGGGGCCTTGTTGCTCGCGGTGCTGAGTGAATTGCCCGCCGCAAGCGGGGTTGGCGTTGATCTGAAGCCCGAAGCGGCGGCACTTGCCGCGCGCAATGCAGCGCGGCTTGCCCTCACGGATCGGGCGCGTTTTCTGGCTGGCGATTGGGCGGCGGCGCTGGCTGTGCGCTTTGATCTGATCCTCTGCAACCCGCCCTATATCCAAAGCGCGGCCATCCCAGAGCTGATGCCGGAAGTGGCGCGCCATGAACCGGCCTCGGCTTTGGATGGCGGGGCGGATGGGCTTTCGGCCTATCGGCGCATCATCGCCGATCTGCCGCGGCTTTTGGCGCCTCGGGGCGTTGCGGTGCTGGAATTGGGCCACGGTCAGCAGGCGGCGGTGGAGGCACTGGCCAAGACAGCCGGCCTTACGCCCGAAGCCTGCCGTGCCGATCTGGGCGGCGTGCCGCGCGCCTTGGTGCTGCGGGCTGCGTGATTTTGCCCTTGGCGCGGCGAGGCATAAGGGCTAGAAGGGATTTGCGGTGAGGGCGGATGTTCGATTCCCCTCCCTGATCCCGAAAGGCAGTTGATTGATGCAGCCCTTTCGGCACCGTTTGGATGCAACAGATTCGGAATTCAGGACGTAATCCAGGGCCTTGGCCCGCTGCGCCCCGAAAATGCCGAAGGCGGAATAGCGAAACACGATACAGATGAATATAAAGCGCATGCGCGGCCGGGGCGGTCACCGTCATGGTGGGGGCGGCCAGTTTCGCCAAAGTAGCGGGGGTGGCGGTAGTTCAAACGGCAGCCAGCCGCTCAACCGCAACCACGTTTTTGACTCGAACGGGCCGGATTTGCGGCTGCGCGGCACGGCGCAACAGCTTTTCGAAAAATACCTCCAGCTTGGGCGCGATGCGACCAGCGGCGGAGATCGCGTGATGGCGGAAGGGTATTTCCAGCATGCGGAGCATTACTTCCGCATCCTGAACGCCATGAACCAGGCCGCGATGCAGCATCAGCAATATCAGCAGCGCCGCTATCAGCCGCAGGATGGCCAGGATGGGCCTGAAGGCCAAGAAGGTGGCGAACAGCCCGAATATCGCGGTGAAGCGCAAACCATAACGCCTGATTTGAATGAAAGCGGCGCGGAAGTGGTTGCACCCGCCAAGCCAGCGCCAGCGCCTGAAGCGGCCTGATTTCAGACTGAAAAAACGCCCGGCGCGCAGTGATGCGCCGCGATAGGGTCCGGGCAAGGGGAGTAAACCATGCCCGTGAATCCAGCCGATAGCCCGGTGTTCGGCGCGCTTTATGGCACGGATGCCATGCGCGCTGCCTTTGGCGAAGACGCCTATCTGCAAAAGATGTTGGATGTGGAAGCGGCTTTGGCGCGCGCGCAGGCTGTTCTTGGGATCATCCCGGCCGAGGCCGCCGCCACCATCACCCGTGTGGCGCGCGCTGACGCTTTGGACCGCGCTGCCTTGGCCACCGCCACCCGCAATACCGGCTATCCGGTGGTGGGGCTGGTCAATCAACTCTCCAAACTGGCGGGCGAAGATGCCGGGCGCTGGACCCATTGGGGCGCCACCACGCAAGACATCATGGATAGCGCGCTGGTGCTGCAAATCCGAGATGGTTTGGCACTGATTGAAGCCGATTTGCGCGCAACGATAGCGGGCTTCGCGGCAATGGCAGCGCAGCATCGCGCCACGGTGATGGCGGGGCGGACGCATTTGCAGCACGCGTTGCCCGTCACCTTCGGCTATAAGGTCGCGGTTTGGGTCAATCCGCTGATCACCGCTTTGGAACGGCTGGAACAGCTTCGCCCGCGCGTGCTGCGCCTTGGTTTTGGCGGTGCTTCTGGCACGCTGGCCTCATTGGGGGATCAGGGCTTGCCGGTGGCGGGCGCCTTGGCGCGAGAGCTTGACCTGATCGAAGCCGATATCCCCTGGCATGTGGCGCGCGATGGCGTGGCCGAAGTGGCCTGCTGGCTTGGCGTGGTCTGCGGCAGCCTTTCCAAAATCGGCACGGATGTAATGCTGCTGATGCAAACGGAATTGGCCG
>CAMCEP010000228.1 GCA_945873675.1 Asaia bogorensis | reverse complement strand
GTGGTGCTGCCGCCCATGTGGATGGGCTTGTCTGAACATCACTTCCCCTTTGGCGGCACGATCAGCCTGGATTACGCGACTTTTGCGGGTGTGCTGCGCTGCGTGCTGCGGTCCTTGCTGGCGGATGGGTTTTCGCGGCTGGTGTTGTTCAATTCTCATGGTGGCAATGCTGAACCTTTGGCCGTGGCATCACGCGAAATGGCACATGAATTCGGCGTGCCGGTGCTGACCACCTCCATCACGCGCGTGGCACCCAAGGAAATCGCCGCGGCGCTTACGGCGCAGCCAGGCATTCAGCACGCCTGCGAAGGCGAAACCAGCCTTTGGCTGCATCTTGATCCTTCCCAGGTGCGGATGGATCAGATCGCCAATTCCGTCTCACCTGGGAATTTCGATGCCTCTAGCCAGGCCTTGATGCGCTTCTGGTCTTTTGCTGAGAGGGCGCCGGTCACGGGCGTGCTTGGCGATGCGCGCGCGGCCACGCCAGAAAAGGGCAAGGTGATTTTCGAAGCCATGGCAGCGGGGCTGGCGCGGGAATTGCGCGATCCGTCGCTTTGGGCCAAGCCTGACGCGGTATGGACACCTGGCCGCGCCCAGGGGCCACGCTGATCAAAAAACGGGAGGCTGATATGAGCCAAGACATCGCCGAACACATCCTCGCCACACGCCGCGCCAAACAGATTCTGGCGCCGCTGGGAGCCGCCGCACCTGCGACACCGGCAGAAGCCTATAAGCTGCAATTTCAGGTGGCGACAAAGCTTGGCGCCGTACCGCCGGCCGGCTTCAAGATCGGCGCCACCACCAAGCAGATGCAGACCATCCTGGGCCTGACCGGCCCGGCTGGTGGTTTTGTGCCGAAGGAAGGGCTGCGTTCTACCCCCGCAAGCGTCCGCTTCGCCGATTTCCTGAACCCCGGCGTGGAATGCGAAGTGGGGCTGCGGCTTGGCCAGGATTTGCCCCATGGCGCCCATACGCGCGAAAGCGTCGCCGCCGCGGTGGCCGAGGTTTTCCCGGCGATTGAAATTGTCGAAAACCGCTATGGCGATTTTGCGGCGCTTGGCACGCCAAGCCTGATTGCGGACCAGGTCTTCCACGCTGCGGGCGTGCTGGGCGCGCCCACGCCGAATTGGCGCGCCCTTGATCTTGGCGCGACTCGCGGTCGCATGACGGTGGCCGGCACCCTGCGCGGGGAAGGGGTGGGCGCTGACCTGCTTGGCCACCCGATGGAAGCACTGGCCTGGCTTGCGGGGTCTGATTGCGCGCGTGAATTTGGTGGGCTGAAGGCGGGGCAGGTGGTATTCCTGGGGTCTGTCACGCCGCCGATCTGGCTGGATGGCCCCTGCGATGTGCTGGTTGAATTCGACACGCTGGGTAAGGTTGCCTTGAGCTTCACCTGATGGGGATTGTTGGCGCGGCGGCGGTGCGCCGCGCCAACCACCCATTTAATTGCAAATAAACTTTCCACATTTACCCTTTCGCTTACTTCTTATTAACCTTTCCCGGATTACAAACGAGGCACGGCGTTCATCACGCCCCGACCTTGCCAAAACGGCTGTGCGAATGGACTAAAACCATGCAGCCCGCCGATTGGAAGATGCTTCCCGACGAAATCCAGCTCGTGCTTTCCCGTGAAGCCATGCGCCGCGCCGCCGATACCCTGGCCGAACACGCCGAAATGCTTGCCGCCGAAATGGAAGATGGCGCTTTGCGCGATCGTGGCGGCCCCGATGCGCTCAGGCTTTTCGCCGCTTTGGTGCGCACCACGCATGATGAGGGCTTTGGCCAAGTCGGCCACGCCTGATCAGCGCCTGATCAGATTATAGCGAATACGCAGGTCAATCTCGATTTCATTTGAAGTCGGGCGCTTGAATGCGGGCAGCTTTGCGCCGCGAAAGACGGATTGCGAATAGTGATTGAGCGTGATGGAACGCGACGCGGTGCGCAATTCCACGCGCCGCACCGTACCATCGGGTGCTGTGTAAATACGCACACCCACCAGGCCCTGTTCACCGAAATCCGCCGCATCGCGCGGATAACGCAAATTATCCTGTAACCAGCGATAGAATTCGCGCTGCCAATCATCAGCATCATCCGCGCCGCGCACTTGTAGATTAGGCACCCCAAGCGCTGCATTGGGTACCGGCCCTGGCGTGAAATCTAATTGGTTACGCGGCCGATAGCCCTGCTCCCCCAACCTGATCGGCGGTAAGTGCGAAAGATCAAGCGGTGGTCGCGGTTCCGGATTAGGCCGCGGCGGTTCCGCACGCTGCGGGGCCTCGGCCGGCGGCAATGGCGGTGTCGGGCGTGGCGCCTCGGCCAGTTGAGGAGGCGTTGGAGGCGGCGGTGGGGGGGGCGGTGGCGGCGGCGCAGGTGCCTCGGCCAAGGGCCTTGGCGGTGCAGGCGGCGTCTGGCTTGGCGGGGTTTGTGGCGCTGTGGGTTGGGGCGGGCGCGGCGGTTCTGGCACAGGCGGCGACGCCGGTACCGGGACCTGAGGCGGCGCGGTGGGCGCCGGGGGGGCGGCAGCCATTGGCGGGGGCGGTGGCGGCGGCGGGGAGGGCGGCACAGCAACGGGTGCGCCCTGTTCAGGCGCTGCGTTGAAGACCATGTCAAAACCCTTCTCTTCAACCTCCAGCGCGCCAGGGCGCGGGGCGCGCGGGTCCAGTTCCAGAAAAACCAAGCCGGTAAACAGCAGATGCGCGAGGAAAGAAGCCAGAATCGCCCGCCCGCCCAGGCCAGGCCGCTTTGGGCTTGGCCAGCTTATTGGCCGCCGACCGCGGGCTTCAGCGGCGCCTAGGCGGGTCAATGCGGGTTCGGTGCGGCGCATCGGAGGGATTCGAACGGGTCCTGAAAAAAGAAGGCGAGACTCGGCGCGGGGCCGAGTTGCCGAATGAGCGCACTCTGCTACATCAATCCCGCGCGCCGGGTTAGCACAGGGGTAGTGCAGCTGATTTGTAATCAGAAGGTCGGGGGTTCAAATCCCTCACCCGGCACCAGTGATTTCAAGGGTTTATCCAGATATTTTCGATCCGGCGAGTTGTCTTGGGTAGCATCTGGGTAGCACGCGGGGGCGTTAGATAGCATGGCCGCGGCTTTTGTCCCTTTAGGCTGAAGCCATTGCTTTAGAAGCCAAAATTGCTGCCCTGAGGGCATCACGCTGCTCCTTTGTCAGTTTCGTCGCGTCAATCTGCGTGACCACCGGCTGTACCTGAACGGGGCCGCCATCGGTGCCGGTGTGTTCAAGGCGCTGGGCATCATGCCAGCCCGAAGCCGCGCGGGAGCGGTTCTTCAAAGCCAGCATGACCAATTGGGCATTACCGGGGGCGCCCTTAGCCATGCTGATCGCCTGTTCTTCCCAAAATAGCAGAGCGCGCTGGCGCCCTTCCTGAATGGCCTGCCGAAGTTCTTCGTGCTGATTCTGCCAGGAGAATAATGTCCGCGAGCCGACGCCAATTTTTGCAGCAGCAGCTTCAAGGCTGAGACCCGTGGCCATCGTATTAATCACTTTAGGCCGAGGCTCGGAGTATAGAGCGAGGGACGACCTGCTGAGGTTAGTTTCCGTATAGGTTTTGAGGTGCCGTAAGTCATATTATAACATGTCTGTGTCTGGTGAGAATAGGTTTTAGAATTCTCACCACTTCCCCTCATCTGCTGCGCCGGTCTGGCAACAGTAGTGGCATACCATCAATCGTGCGGGCTATTTCGTTTTCAGCTTGTCTGTAGGGGGCGCCATGAGTTGGCCGATCTCCAGCCAGCGATCCACCATTTCTTCGGGCAGAGATTTTGCCAAAAGGATAGCGTCATGGACGCGCTTTCCTTTTTGGCGCTGATTGGGCGGCACTTCCAGCTCAGCGGGCGTACACCCGTACAACTCAGCCAGAGCCGCTATCACTTCGGGCGACGGCTTCACCTCACCCCTCTCATATCGAAGGATGCTGGAGTGAGCAGTGCCAAGCCGCTCCGCAACTTCCTGTAAGGTAAAGCCTGCCGACCGCCGCCAGGATCGCAAGTTTTTCCACATAAGCCTTTATGGCAGAAACTAACAAGATAGCGGTAGGCGCAATATGTGCACAATTTGTTCATGTAAGGTTCATCACCGCCTTTTGCGGCGGTGGTACCGGCTGTGTACCCACTCTCCAGCGCGCGGGGGGGGGGGGCATCGTCGCTGTCGAGAACACGGATGCGCAGAAAATTGAGCGATCGTTGCTAACATGACATCAGCCTGCAACATTCTTGAGACGGATTTCAATAAAAAAATGCCAGCTTTGACGAGCTGAAGATCACGAAAATTTGATCAAGGGGCGATCTGCCCGCTGCCCATTATGCTTTTTGACGTTCTCAGGGCTGGCAGCGCTGGGGCGGAAGTATTTTTTTTGCGCGCGGGGGCGGGATTGAAAAAAGAATTGTGCAAATTAAGCACAATTGATGTTTTCGAAGTATAAAATCATGATGTAGAATTATAAAATCATATTGTCGAAGTATAAAATCGAAAGTAAAGACCGCTGCGTTAGCGAGCGCTCTCTTGCGTGGCGCACTGCTTTCCAGCCTTGCTCGTGGGGCTTATCGACGCAGAACTACCTGCAACTCAAGCTCCCACCCGGGGATTCGGCGATGACGCTTCAAAACGCCCCCTCTAGCCCCTCAGTCCACATCTATGTCTGCCACCATAGAAGCGGTTCGATGTTTTCGGACGGGGTCTTCAGACCTATTCATGTTGGTAGGGCTCTGGCGGACCGCCCCCTCGATATTACGGGTGATGACATTGGGGAAAATATCTCCAATCTAAACCCCTCTTTCTGTGAATTAA
>CAMCEP010000227.1 GCA_945873675.1 Asaia bogorensis | reverse complement strand
CGCTGCTTATCCAAAAAACCGGTCAGGAAGATCACCGCGTCGCGATGCTGGCCGAGCCTTTGCAGGGTATCGGAAAGCCAGGCGGCTGCACGGGCATGGCCCGGTTCAAGCTGAAGTGCCGCACGGAAGGATTCCATGCCGCCTTCCGTATTGCCCAGCCGCAAGCGGCAAAGCCCATGATTGACATGGAAATCACCATCAATCCCGGCAAAGCCGCGCGCGATGATGTCGTCATAAGCCGCGCTGGCGCGCTGGATATCACCCGCTTCCAGTAGCGCATCGGCCAAGTTGAAATGGGCAAAGGCAAAGCCGGGTTCAGACTTAATCGCGGCGGTGAAAGCTTCCACCGCTGCCGCTTTATCACCGACAGCGCGGCGCGCATTGCCAAGATCATTCAGCAGCGCGGCATTGGGCAGCGCAAGTGTGGCGGCGCGTTCCAAGACCTCCCGCGCCGGCGTCACTTCGCCGCGCGTAAAAAGCGCCAAGCCGAGCAGGCGATTGGCCTCTGCATGGTTCGGCTGCTGCTGCAGGAAGGCGCGATACCCCGCAATGGCCGCGTCCAAATTGCCGGCCTGATGCTGGCGGAGAGAGGCTTGCAAATCGGGCGAGGCCAAGGCGATTCCTTCCGGGCTGAAACAGCGCATCTTTCCTTGCCCGGAAAAGCCCCCGCCCGTCCAGCAGGTCGGCGTAAGCGCCTGCTTAGAACAACGACATCTGCCCCCCAGGAACCGCGAAACGCGTGCAATCCAGCGCGCCCGTCCCACCGCCGCGCTTTTCCAAACCAAGCCGGCGCATGGCCACCGCAAAGCGCCGCGCGAGTAATTCAGCGTAGGGCCCGCTGCCGGTCTGGCGCTGGCCAAAGCGGCTGTCATAAAGAGCGCCTCCGCGAGTCTGGCGGATCAGCGACAGCACCCGGGCAGCACGATCGGGCATATGCCGTGTCAGCCATTCCTCAAAAAGCTGTTTGATTTCCAAGGGCAGGCGCAGCAGCACATAGCCCGCGCTGGTCGCCCCCGCCGCCGCGCCCTGCTCCAGCAGCTTTTCCAATTCCATGTCATTCACCGCCGGGATCATGGGCGCGGCCAGGATGGCAGTTGGCACGCCGGCCGCCGTCAGTTCCCGGATCGCTTGCAACCGCCGCGCCGGGGTGGCGGCGCGCGGTTCCATAATGCGCGCCAAGCCAGGATCGAGCGTGGTGATGGAAAGGCACACACGCACCAGATTGCGCGCGGCCAGACGTTGCAGAATATCGCTATCGCGCAGAACGCCTGCGGATTTGGTCACGATGGTGACCGGGTGGCTGAAACGATCCAACACTTCCAGCACAGCGCGCGTCAGCCCCAATTGGCGTTCCACCGGCTGATAGGGGTCCGTATTGGCGCCAAGGGCAATTGGGCGCGGCTGATAGCCTGGCTTGCGGAGTTCCTTTTCCAGTAGCGCCGCAATGTCGGGCTTGAACATCAGCCGCGTTTCGAAATCGAGCCCCGGTGAAAATCCCAAATAGGCATGGGAAGGCCGCGCATAGCAGTAGATGCAGCCATGTTCGCAACCGCGATAGGGGTTGATGGACCGATCAAACCCCAGATCGGGGCTTTCATTGTAGCTCAGCGCGGATTTCGCGCGATCCTCGGTCAGGCTGGTCGGCAAGGGGGGCAACTCAGCGAAGCTTTGCTCTAGCGTCGCCCAGCCATCATCAAACGCCTCCCGCTGCGCGGGTTCAAAGCGCACGGGCGGGTTGGAAACCGCCCCACGGCCCTTGCGTGCCATGGATGGCATGGCGAAGCAGGATGTGCCGCTATCGCCAGGGGTCAGGTTGGGGATACCATCGGGCATGAAATGAGTCCCTTTCCAATCGCCCCAAGCCTGCCAGGACAGGGCCTGTGAGTCAAGAACAAAATAGGAACAAATGAGCTTTTGCCCGTCTCCGCCCTGATCCCAACGCTTAATGCCGCCGCTAGCCTGCCGGCGACGCTCGGGGCGCTGCGCGGCGCGGTCGGGGAAATCATCATCGCCGATGGCGGCAGCAGCGACGCAACGCGCGACATCGCCCAAGCCTCCGGCGCGCAAGTGATCAGCGCACCCCGTGGCCGCGGCCCGCAACTACGCGCCGCCGCTGACGTCGCAACCCAGCCATGGTTGCTGGCCATCCACGCCGATACCTGCCCCGGGCCCGGCTGGCAGGAAGCGGTGGCGGGCTTCATCGGAAAGCCCGAAGCAGCGAACAAGGCCGCCCATTTTCGCTTTGCGCTCGATCATGCGGCACCAGAGGCGCGGCGGTTGGAAGCTATGGTCACCTGGCGATGCCGCTGGCTTGGCCTGCCCTATGGCGATCAGGGCCTGCTCATCGCGCGCGACTTTTATCGGACGCTTGGCGGTTATGAACCCGTGCCGCTCATGGAAGATGTGGCGCTGATCCGCCGTATTGGTCGCAAACGCCTGGTGGCCCTGCCGCCAGCCTTCATCACCTCGGCCGAGAAATGGCAACGCGATGGCTGGTATGCGCGTTCAGTGCGCAACCTATTCTGCCTCTCGCTCTGGTTCCTGGGTGTGGCGCCTGAGCGCATTGCACGTCTCTATGCGCGCGGACGCTGATCGGCTTTGGTGAGGCGATGCACCGACCCATTGTGATCATCTTTGCCCGCGCGCCACGGCTTGGCGCGGTGAAGCGGCGCCTGGCCGCTGGCATTGGCGCGCGCGGTGCCTTGCGCTTTTACCGACACATGCTGGCGGCCACTGCTTGGCCCATTGCACGTGACCGACGTTGGCGCACTGTTCTGGCCATTACACCCGCCGGGGCGCGGGCGGATTGGGGGCGCCTGGCGCCACGCAGCGCGCCGCGCATCGCGCAAGTTTTTGGCGATTTGGGACAGCGTATGGAAAAGGCACTCGCCCCCTTCCCGCGCGCCATCCTGATCGGCAGCGATATTCCAGGCCTAGGCCCCGCTGATATCGCCGCGGGGTTTCGCGCACTGGGAAGGGCAGATGCGGTCTTTGGGCCGGCGCTTGATGGCGGCTATTGGTTAGTGGGTTTTGGCCCAAGGCGCCCGGGGCGCCCCTTCGCCAAGGTTCGCTGGTCAGGCCCCCATGCGCTGGCCGATACGATGGCCAATTTCCGCCGCCACCGCGTGGCACTCCTGCCACCCAAGCGGGATGTGGATAGTGCCGAGGATCTGGCGGCCCTCACGCCTTACCCGCGACTGAAACTAGTCTCGTCAGGCCAAAAGAATTTCCCTTCTGCAATTTGACGAAAATTTAAGCATGTCAACCTAAGCTTGCATTGGGAGGTCCCCAATGGAACCAACAAGCACCGCATCGGATGACACTGCCCGCGAATGCCGCCAGCGCGTTGCTGCGCATTTGCAGGATTTGCATCGCATCCACCTTGCCCTTGCTGAAGACAGCCGTGCGTTGAAGCGCTTCACCACGGAAGGCAATGCGCGCGTCGAACTGGAATTGGCCGCTGAAATGCTGGAGCTTTACATGGCGTCCAGCGCGGCTTTTCTGGAAAACATGCGTGGGCGTTTTGAAGCGCGCCTGCCGCTGCTGCGCCGGGGCGAGCCTGCCTTTGGCAATCACCCTGAACGCGCGCCGGAACATGGCGCATTTTGGCTGAGCTTCTCTCGGCTTTGCGCGGTGTTGCGTCGCGCCAGCCGCCAAATCGAAGCCTGAGCACAACTAATTTTCGCATCGTCATGGCGTGCGCGCAGACACGCCTTGCCATATTCGATTCAGGCTTGGCTGATGATGAAAAGGCTCTAATTCAGGATGCGGATCGCGGCCTGTTCATAGCTTGGCACCAAGCCAATCCATTCATAGGCGCGCCCCGTGCTCGCGATAAATTCAGAAAACGCCTTATGTTCATGATGCTGCCAGCCGGGGTAATTCAGGTATTCGTCAAAAACGATCACCGTGCCGGCAATGATCCTATCCTTTAATTGCGCGAGGACGGTCTGAGTCGAGGAATAAAGATCACAATCAATATGCAGGAAACTCACTGGCTGATCGGGATGCGCATCCAGAAAAGCTGGCAGGCTGCGGTCAAACCATCCCGGCACCAGCGTGACATTGGCCGGCACTGCCGGCAGACCTTCCGTTTTGAAGGTGCCCGTATCGAAACCGGGCCGCCAATATTCCGGCAGGCCTTCGAATGAATCGAAGCCAAAGACGGTCTGATCGGGCCTGGCAGAAGCGATGAGGCCAATGGAATGGCCTGAAAAAACGCCAAATTCCAGCACCAACCCAGCCGGCGCGGGGATGGCGAGCATGGCTTTCAGAAACTCATCGCCATTGGGAAAGCGCGCCACACGAGGCATGGCGCCGGCCACGAATTCCACCGAGGATATTGCTGCTGCCAAGGATTGCAAACGATCAATATCAAAATGCTCATAACGCCCGCGCCCCAGCGCGCCCTGCAGCACATGTTCTGCGGCGATATCCGCGATCATGGCCCGCGCTTCAGGTGTTTCGAGCAGAGCCAGGAGTTCAGTCTTGGAAAGGGCCAAAATCATATTCCCAATAAGGCAGCGCCAAGGGTTCAGGCGGCGACAAAGCGCTGCGCCAGGCTTTCAAACATGGGCAGGCCATCAATGCCGCCCATCAGAGGGTCCACCAGATCTTCCGGATGCGGCATTAGCCCGCAAACCCGCAAATTGGGCGATAAAATCCCCGCGATATTGCGCGCGCTGCCATTGCGATTGGCCGCTTCCGTCGCTTGGCCCGCTTCATCCACATAGCGGAAGGCCACCAAGTCTTCGCCTTCGAGCCGATCAAGCGTTGCATCATCGGCGAAGTAATTGCCATCGCCATGCGCCATGGGGGCGCGGAAG
>CAMCEP010000226.1 GCA_945873675.1 Asaia bogorensis | reverse complement strand
TTCCTCCCCTCTTACTTGCCGGCATCGTGGCCGGACGCGCCCTATCTGTCCAGCGCGGGCGCCGCTTTCCCTCCCGCGCAAGCGGGGCAATACTCGGTACCTAGACATAAAGGACGGAACGGCATGGCCAAGGGTGGCGGATTGCTTTGCGTGATGAATGATATCGCACCGGGTTGCGATAGGCGCGACTATGAAGCCTGGTATCAGGGTGATCATGTGCCGGATCGGCTAGGCATACCTGGCTTTCAGCATGCCAGGCGCTATCGCCGCTTGAATGGGCCGCGCGCGGAATTCCTGACGTTTTACGAAACGACGACGCCGGAAGTGCTGTGTTCGGCGCCCTATATCAAGCGGCTCGCGGAACCCACGGACTGGACCGCGCGCATCATGCTGCATTTTCGCACCATGTCGCGCAGTATTTGTCGTGTGGCGCTGGATGAGGGGCAAAGGGGTGTGGGTGGCTTGCTGGCGCTGATTGCCCATCAAGAAGACCCATCATCCGCGCTTGAAGCGCAATTGGCGGCGGTGCTGGCGCAGCCGGGTGTGACGCGCGTGCGGATTTGGCGCGCGGATCCTACCGTGACGGTGCCAAGCCCGGAAGAAAAACTACGCCCCGGGGGCGATGGGTCCTTCGCCACGATCATCGTGGTTGAAGGCACGAATGCCGAGATGATCAATGCAGCGCTTGCGGCGCAGGGGGTATCGGACCCCGCCAGTTTTTACAGCCTGATTTACGCTTCACCTGAAGCGCCCCAGAAGGAAGCAACACGATGACCACGCGCGCCCTTGCCGAATTTACTGCCGGTATCAAGCCTGATGCCTTGCCGCCAGAAGTTATGCGCCAAGCGGCGCGGCTGGTGCTGGATGCGCTGGGTTGCGCCATGGCGGCCTGGACGGAAGATGCTGAAAAATCCCGCATCGCGCGTGATATCGCAGCGCTTTATCCTGGTGCGCCCGGCGCGCATGTGATGGGAACGGCGGGTGCCGCCGTGCAGCCCGCTTTCGCCGCGTTGGCCAATGGCATTTTGATCAATGCCGCCGATAATGATGACACACACAAGCGCGCCTTATTGCATGTGGGTTCCGTGATGGTACCTACTGCGCTTGCTTTGGCCGAAGCGCGCGGGCTTTCAGGGCGTGCCATGTTGGCCGCGCTGGTGGCAGGGTATGAAGTTGCCGTGCGTGTCGGCATGGCGGTGATGCCAACGCATTATCGTTTCTGGCATTCCACCGCGACCAATGGCACTTTCGGCGCCGCTGCTGGCGCCGCCCATGCCATGGGGCTGGATGCGGATGGTGTGCAGCGCGCCTTGGGCCTGGCGGGCACGCAGGCGGCGGGGCTGAATACATTTTTCGAATCCGGCGACATGACCAAATCCATCCATCCGGGCAAGGCCGCGCTGAATGGTATTCTATCGGCGCAATTGGCAGCACTTGGCGCGACCAGCCCGCCCGGCATTTTGGAACACCCGAAAGGCTATCTGGCGGCATTTTCGCTGGAACCGAAAGCGGCGGCGCTGACAGCGGGCTTGGGCACGGAATGGGAAATTCTGCAAAACGGCTTCAAATACTTCCCTTCGATCCTGGCGAGCCATTCACCGATTCAGGCGACCCTTGCCATCATCGCCAAGCATAAGCCGGACCCGAAGCGTATCGTTTCCATCACCAATGAAACCTATGACACGGTGAAATCGCATTTCTCGAATAAGGATGTCACCACGCTGATGGGCGCGCGGGTTTCCGTGCCCTATTGCATCGCTGCCGCTGCGGTTGATGGGGAATTGACTCAGCGCCAATTCGCGCCTGGGCGTGTGCATGACCCGTTGATCCGGCAAGTACTTGCGCGCACGGAAGTGGTGCCGGATGCGGAACTGAATAAGCTCTACCCCGCGAAATTCCCGGCGCGCGTCACCATCACTTTGGATGACGGCACGAAGCTGACGGAAACCGTGCTTTTGCCGAAAGGCGACCCCGGCGCGCCGCTTTCCGATGATGAATTGGAAGCGAAATACCGCGACAATGCCGAACCGCTTTTGGGCAAGGCGGGTGCGATGGCGCTGCGGGACGCGATCTGGCGCTTGGATGGCGCGCCAGATATGGCAGAGCTGGTGCGCTGCATGCGCCCCAGCTAAATCCTACGCATAGCGCTGCAAAATATCGCGCATGGCCGGCGCCAGATCGGGCCTGGCCAGCGCGAAAGCCACCTGCGCTTCCAGGAAGCCGGCCTTATCGCCGCAATCAAAGCGGCGGCCCTGATAGCGCAGCCCATGGAAGGGCTGCGTGCCGATCAGCTTTGCCATGCCATCGGTCAATTGCACTTCCCCGCCCGCGCCTTTTTCCATGCGCGCCAAATGGCCGATCACTTCGGGCATCAGCACATAGCGGCCAATGATGGTCAGGTTGGAAGGCGCTTTTTCAATCGGTGGCTTTTCCACTAGGCCCTTTACGGAAACCAGCCGCCCGTGATCTTCCGCCACATCCAACACGCCGTAGCGGTTCACGCGGTCACGCGGCACTTCCTCAATCGCGACAACATTGCCGCCAGTTTCGCGATAGGCATCGGCCAACTGCGCGGTACAAGATACTTCGCATTGCATCAGATCATCCGGCAGCAAAATGGCGAAGGGATCATCGGCAATGAAGGCGCGCGCGCACCAAATGGCATGGCCCAACCCCATGGGCACTTGCTGGCGGACCGACATGATGGACCCAGGCGCCACGGCATCGGCGCGCAAAGCCGCCAATTCTTTTTCCTTACCGCGTTCCGCCAAGGTGCGTTCCAGCTCATAGGCAATGTCGAAATGATCCACCAGCATTGTCTTGCCGCGGCCAGTGATCAGGCAGATTTGCTCAATCCCTGCCGCGCGCGCTTCTTCCACCGCGTATTGAATGAGCGGCTTGTCCACGATGGGCAGCATTTCCTTCGCCATGGACTTGGTGGCGGGCAGGAAACGCGTACCAAGCCCGGCAACGGGCAGCACGGCTTTCTTGAGCGGCTTCAACGGCACAGGACGATTCCCCTGGATTGGTCTGTTACTTTCTTATGCCGCGAAAGCCGGGCATGATTAAGGCGGGTGCTGGGGCTCAAAACACTGAAAAGCGCTCTTCCAGAATACTGCGTCGGGGCACGCCAAGCGCGGCCAGCCCTTCCCGCGCGGCCTGGATCATCGGCCCGGGGCCGCAGAGCAGGAAAACCCAGCCCTCCCGCGCGGCTTGCGCTGCTTCGGCCTGGATCAATGCGGGCGTTATCATGCCGGCGAAGTCCGTCCAGCCCGGCGGCGGTTCCTGCAACACATGGTGCAAATCAAGCCGTAGGCGCCCGGTCAGCGCGGCCAATTCCGCCGCTGCCACGATCTGCCCTTGGTGGCGATTGCCATAAACCAGCGTGATGGGGCGGGTTTCGCCGCGCTCCGCGGCCTCTCGCAACAAGGAGAGCATGGGTGCCAGCCCCGCACCGCCGGCGATCATGAAAATGCCCGGCTCCTGCCGGCCTTCCAGACAAAGCGCGCCATGCGGGCCATCTACAAAGGCGCGCGCGCCAATGGGCAGCCCGCCGATCTGGCGCGTGAAATCGCCCACTTCCTTGATCAGAAAGCGCAAGCGCTTCCCATCCGTGGGGGCGGAGGCGATGGAGAAAGGGTGCTCGCGCACCGAAAAGGCCGAGCAATTCAGCCGAAGCCAAGCGAATTGCCCGGCACGATAGGCAAGCCCCGCATGGCCATCGGGTTCCAATGTCAGCGACCACAGCCGATCACCAACGCGCTCCAGGCCGGTGATGCGCCAAGGCCAGCGCGCCAGGCGCCAGGGCCGCAGCAGATAAACCGCAACCAGGCTGCCCAACGCCAAGGCCAGCATGAACGCCCAATAGGCCATCAGCGCCGGCGCGGCGGAATAGCGCCCACCTGAGATGGCGTGGTGCAACGCCAACCCCGCGAGCAGCGCCGCGCCAAGCCCATGGCCGATCCGCCAGGCTTCATAGCGATAGGGCAAATCATCGCGCCTGATGGCGGTAAGTGTCAGCAAGCCCAGCAGCAACCAAGCCAAAGCGCCGGAAATGAGCGAGGCCGCATCCAAGCCCAGCACCAGCGCGCCGGAAGGGTCATCCGGGCGCTGAAAGGCCGCGCCGCTTGGGCTCAGATAAAACAGCGGATGCAGCAGCGCGGCGATTGTCAGGATTTGCGCAAAAATCTGATGCCAGCGCAGGCTGCGATCCATGCCGATGCCGGCGCTGATCACGCGAAACCTGCCCGAGAGTAAAAATTCCAGCAGCAGCGCTGCAGTCGCCATCATGGCGATGGCGCTGGAAGCTTCATCCAGCCAGGGCCGCGCGGGGCCGATCAGCCACCAGCCAAGTGCTACCGGCAGCACAACCAGCAGGGCATAGGCCGCAAGGATCATAAGGGCGGGCAGGGCGGATCACCTTTCGGATTGCGCCCAGCCTATCATCGCCCGCGCGGCAAGTCTTTGTTTTGACGCATGCGCGGTTCGGGCCTTGAATGCGGTGGCACGTGAAGGAAGCCATGCATGACATTCTCCCTGCTTGGCCGCTGCGCCATTCACTTAAGGTCACGCCATGAAACTCGCCCCGCTTTTTGATCCCGCCGATTTTCGCATCGCCTCCGGCATCACGCATCTTTGTGCCGCGGGGGAAACACCGTTTCTGCGCCAGCATGACGCTGCCTTTGGTGCCTATGCCGCCGATAAATCGGATGGCCCGGCCGGGCGCCATCGGCAAGAAGCCATGATGGAAAGCGCACGCGGACGGGCGGCGCGGCTGTTTCATGTGGCGCCCGCCGATATCGGCTTTGTGTCATCGGTGGCAGAGGGCGTTTCCATGGTGGTGGAAAGCCTTGATTG
>CAMCEP010000225.1 GCA_945873675.1 Asaia bogorensis | reverse complement strand
ACGCCGACCGCGAATACCAGCACCACAGCCTGGATGACCGGATAATCGCGCCCGGAGATTGCCTGGTAGGCGAGCGTGCCCAGGCCAGGCAGGCCAAACAGCACCTCCATCGTCAGCGCGCCGCCGATCAGGCCGGCCAAGATCAGCCCGCCCAGCGCCACCACCGTGGTGAGCGCATTGGGCAGCAAGTGACGCAGTACGATGCGCGCCGACGACAACCCCTTGGCGCGCGCCGTGCGGATATGGCTGGCTGTCGCAGCCTCCTTCAGATCCTCATGCAACGGCTTTGCGACCTGTCCTGCGATATCAACCGCGAGGATGAGTACCGGCGACAGCCACTGCCCGATGACCGGCAGCCAGCCGAGCCAGACTGAAAAGACCAGGATGGCGGCGAGACCGACGCAGAAAGTGGGCAGGGCAATCGACCAGAGGTTCAGGATTTCCACCAGGGACGGCAATGCCGAGCCGGGCCAGAGCGCGGCCGCCGCCGCCATCACGATGCCGAGCGCAAGCCCTGCCGCCAAGGCCAGCGCAGCCAGCCCCAGCGTGGTCGGTAGCGCGGCCAGGATCAGTTCCGACGCCGGGCGGTCAAAGCGCAGCGAATTGCCAAAATCACCAACAAGCGCGCGAGAGACCCAGATGCGAAACTGCGTCAACGTTCCTGCATCGAGACCGAGTTCAGCGCGTAGCGCCGCGATCGCCTCATCATCAAGGCTGCCTTCCAGCGCCATTGAATCGACCACATCGCCAGGCACAATACGGATCAGCAGGAAAACCGCGATGGCAATCCCAGCCAGCAGCATCGCTTGGCGCAAAAAGCCTAGGCCGGCCTGAAGCGCGAAACTCATCGCCCGCGCTCTCGCAGCGGGTCGAGCGCAAGGCGCAACCTATCGCCGACCAAAGCGAAGCCCAGCGTTACCACGCAAAGTGCCAAAACTGGTGCCAGCACTGCATGCGGGGCGCTTTCAGCGAAGCGCGAGGCGCCGGAGATCATGCGGCCCCAACTCGGGGTTTCCGGCGAAACGCCCAGACCAAAGAAGGATAATACGCTTTCCGTGGTGATGGCGCGCGGCATGATGATGGCCGCCTGGGTCACCAGCGCGCCAGCGATATTAGGCAGAACATGGCGCCAAAGGATCGCCAGTGGCGCTGCCCCCATCACCCGCGCGGCGGCGACGTAGCCTGTCGCGCTTTCCCGCCGCCACGCCGCGCGGGCGACCAGAGCCATGTGTGGCGCATAGGCGACGCCCAAGGCGACGATCAAAGGTATGATGCCAATGCCGAGCGCCACCATCAGCGTCAGCGCCAGGAGGATAGAGGGCAAAGCCCGGACCATATCGAAGACGCCGAATACCAGGAATGAAGGCCAGCGCCCGAGCGCTTCCGCCATCAGGCCAAGCCCTGCGCCGAGCGCCATCGCGAGCAGCGTCGCACCCAGCGCGACCGCAAGAGAGATGCGCGTCCCCGCGACCAGACGCGCCAGAACGTCTCGGCCGAGATGATCGTATCCGAACCAATGCGCTACATTCGGCGGCGCGTTACGCGCCGCCAATTCCTGCGTCAGCGGGTCATGCGGCACCAGGCTTGGCCCGATGATGGCAACCAGCAGCGCGAGGCTGAGGATCGCCATACCGAAGCTGAAGCCATCCTTCATGCTACCGCGTAGCGGTGCCGCCAAGGCGGCGCCGTGGTTACTCACCCGCGTGCCGTCAGCGCGCCGAAAGCCAAGCCGCCATCAACCCGATGCTGGCCCCAGGTGAAGCCGGGCGAGTAGCCCGTGACCTCACGCCGGTTCGCGATTGGCTCCGGCGCATGGCCGATGACCACGGTGTAGTAATTATCCATCGCGCGCTGCCAGGCTGCGAGGTAAAGGCGCCGGCGCTCATTCAGGTCAACCGCAGCGATGGCTGCGCGCACCAGCCGATCAAATTCTGCATCACGTGTGCCGCCCCACAGGCCGACATTCGGCCCATCTGACATCAGACGCACGAAGCGCAGGAAGATATCCGCACGTGGACCAGACGAGAAAGGGGCAAGGTCCCAATCATATTGGCCGAGCCGGCGCTGCGCGCCAATGTCGTCAAGTGCGAGATGTTCCACCTGGAAGCCAAGTTTGCGCATCGCCTGCACCGCGATCTCAGTATAGGCGCTCTGCCAGGACACGATACGGCAGGGCGTATTCGAAGGGTTCACGCCCGCTTCGCGCAGCAAAGCGTGGGCACGGGTCTCATTCGGGGCGGCATGCGCATCGGCATCATGCATGGCTTTGTCCCAGTAGAATTGACCCGGGGCAGCCATTTGGTTCGTAACAGTGCCGGCATCCCCCGCGACGAAGCGCATGAAGGCGGGCTTGTCGAGCATGAAGCTCACGGCCTGGCGTACGCGAATGTCGTTGAAGGGCGGGCGCGGATTGCGGTTGTTGAAGGACCAGAACCACCAGGTGGTATCCTTCATGAACTGCACTTCGAGATTCGGATCAGCACGCACGGAAGCGAGTTTATCGTAGCCGATGCGTCCGATGTGCAGGTCACCTGCACGCAGCGCCAATGAGAGGTCTGCTTCGTCTCGTAACGAGAATTCCACAGCTTCGACGCGTGGTAGGCCGGCTTGCCAGTATTGCGCGAAGGCGGGCGCGTGAAAGCTGACATTCGGTTGCCAGCGCCCGAAGCGGAATGGGCCGGTGCCGATCGGTTGGCGAATGGTCTGCGCCCAGCCTTCACTCTCGGGAGCGACAATCCACAATTCTGACAGCAGATTGAGTAGCGGGCCGTAGGGTTCCTTCATGGTCATCACGAAGGTGCGCGCATCCGGTGCCTCCAGCGAATCCACTAGGCGCATAGGGGCGGAAAGCCAACCGCCGCGCACCTGGTCCCGCACGCGCACCGCGTTGGCGCGCACATCCTCGGCGGTTAGCTGCCGGCCATTGTGGAAGCGCACACCCTCGCGAATTTTGAATTCGTAGCGTCGTCCATCCGGGCTTATCTCCCAGGATGTGGCCAGGAACGGCTTCACTGTACCATCATCAGCGATTGACGTCAGACCTTCAACATAGACCTGCTGCACCGCGATGGAGCCCGTGTGGCGATGCGGGTCGGCAGTGTCGAGACCGAGGAAGGCGACCTTCAGGGTGCCGGTACGGGGGGCGCCCTGGCCAAGGGCAGAGGCGGGCGCGAAGAGTGCGGCACTTCCGAACAACAGGTGACGGCGCAAAAGCTGCAAGGGGATTTGAGTCATGGGGGATCTCCAAAAACAGGGCCTTCAGGACACAAAAGTCGTAATATCGCTGGGAGAAGTGCAGATGGCGAAGCCTGGCATAGGCCAATTCCATTGAGTTGCGCGCCCCGGCTTGGCACACCAAAGGCAAGGAAATGCTCAAGCCGAGCCGCCTGGCGGCTTCGTGGTATTTCACGACGAACTTTACGCAAATTCACGCACGGCCCCGGAGTTAAGGCCAGTAGCTTTCTCTCCGCCATCAAGCCGCAATCCACTGACCGCATCAAACATATGAAGTGCTTCAGGCGGAAAGCGCATGTGAAGGCGTCCGCCCGCCGCCACTTCAATAGCGCCTGGTAGGGCCACTACAAACTCAGCGCCTTCAAACTCACCATGCACTAGATGTCCTGCCCCCAGCTCTTCCACAAATTCAACAGGCATCTCCATGGCTCCAGGCGTGCCGGGCGCCACTAACTCGATATCCTCTGGCCGGATACCTAAGCGCAAAGAGCTTTCCGGCACGGAATCAAGCCGGGGCATTTGAAGGGTAGCACCTGAATCTAGCCGCGCGAGGCCCGGCGTTGCTTTCTCAACCCTGATGATATTCATGGGCGGAGACCCGATGAATCCAGCGACGAAAAGACTGGCTGGGCGGTGGTATACTTCCTTCGGTGTACCAACCTGTTCAATGCGACCCGCATTCATCACCACGAGCTTGTCGGCAAGGGTCATCGCCTCTACCTGGTCATGGGTCACGAATACGGAAGTCCCGCCAAGCCGACGATGGAGGCGACGGATTTCAATGCGCATCTGGACGCGAAGCTTTGCATCGAGATTAGACAAAGGCTCATCGAACAGGAACACCTGCGGTTCCTTGATCATAGCGCGTGCCATGGCAACGCGCTGGCGTTGCCCGCCAGATAATTGAGCGGGACGCCGGTCAAGAAACTCCTCCAGCCCGACGATACGTGCGACTGCCGCAACACGTTCCAGTCGCTCTGCCTTGCGAATGCCTATTATCTTGAGGGAATACCCGATATTCTCAGCCACTGACATGTGCGGATAGAGTGCGTAATTTTGGAATACCATCGCGCAGCCACGTTCGCGCGGTTCCAGTTCATTCACAACGCGGCCTGCAATCGCAATCTGACCAGCGTCTATTTCTTCAAGCCCCGCAATCATGCGGAGCAGAGTGGATTTGCCACAACCGGATGGGCCAAGGATCACCACGAAGTCGCCATGAAGGATATCAAGGTCTATGCCGTGCACCACCTTGGTGCGACCATAGGATTTGACAACGTTGCGAATGAGAATATCGGCCATTGGTGCCTCATTTATCCTGATTGATCAGCCCACGCACAAACCAGCGTTGCATAAAAACAACCACCAGTAGCGGGGGAAGCATGACGATTAGGGTGCCTGCCATGGCGATGTGCCAGCGCGGTGGCTCCCCAAACAGTGGGCCAGGTACGATACGCTGAAGCTGCATCACGGCCGTGCCATAGGCGGGATCGGTTACGATAAGCAGTGGCCAGAGATACTGGTTCCAGGAATAGACGAACATGATGGTCGCCAGCGCCGCCATGTTTGTCTTCGAGAGTGGAAGTAAAATATCAAACAGAAAGCGTAAGGGGCCGGTACCATCCATCTTTGCGGCTTCCA
>CAMCEP010000224.1 GCA_945873675.1 Asaia bogorensis | reverse complement strand
GGCTTTGCGCGCGCGCCGCAAGGTTTTGATCATGGCCGGACCAGGACAACCCCTTCCGGATCGAGCGTCACCGAGACTGCGCTGCCGGCAGCGCGACGATGCAGCCGGTCCGGGTGAATGGCGAATAGCTCTCCGAGCGGGGTGGAGATCAGGTATTCCGTATGGGCACCCATATAGGTCGCGCGCGCGATCTGGCCGACGATGCCGGGGCCGCGATCGGCCAGCCGGATCGCCTCTGGCCGGATCACCACATCGCATGGCCCAACCGCCAGGCCACGATGCGGCAAGGTAAGCATCAGCGCATCAAGCGCTAGCTGCGCCATATCGCCGGTGATGCTTTCGATGTTGCCGCGCACATGGTTCGCCTCTCCCATGAAGGTGGCGACAAAGACATTCTCGGGGCTCGCATACAGCGCCTCTGGCGTGCCGCTTTGCGCGATTTCGGCGTTGCGCATCACCACAATCTTGTCCGACACCGCCAGAGCCTCTGCCTGGTCATGCGTGACATACACAACAGTCAAACCAAGGCGCTGTTGCAGGGCGCGGATTTCTTCGCGCATGCTGCGCCTTAGCCTGGTGTCCAGATTGGACAGCGGTTCATCAAACAACAGCACCGCCGGTTCCAAGACCAGCGCCCGCGCCACGGCCACCCGTTGCTGCTGCCCGCCCGACATTTCCGAAGGCAACCTTGCGCCGAACCCGCGCAGGCCCACGGTTTCGAGCGCGGCTTCAGCACGCGCCGCTGCGTCACGCTTGTTAAAGCCTGAGGAAATCAGGCCATAGGACACATTCTCCAGCACATTCATATGCGGAAACAGCGCATAGCTTTGAAACACCATGGAGACATTGCGTTCGCCGGCGGAAAGCAGCGTCACATCGCGCCCGCCGATGAAAAGCCGCCCAGCACTTGGCTGTTCCAGGCCAGCGATCATGCGGAGAAGCGTTGTCTTCCCGCAGCCTGAGGGCCCGAGCAGGGTCACCAGCGTGCCGCCCTCAATAATCAGATCGAGCGGCTTCACCGCCTCCACCTTGCCGTAGCGCTTGGCGATGCCTTCAAGCCGGACTTCGGCGGCCTTGTGGGTCATTGTGCGCGCCCTCCTATCGGTGCGACGGCTTGGCGTCGGCCCAGACGCCTGCTGCCGACCAGCAGATTGATCAGGCCAATCGCCGCCATCATCAGCACAATCAACGCGCTGCAATAGGCAATGGCCAGTCCGTAATCGCCATTAATGACGCGGTTGATGATGAAGACTGTCGCCATTTCATATTGTGCCGAGACCAGGAAGATCACGGCGGAAACCGTCGTCATGGCGCGCACAAAAGCATAAACCAGCGCGGTGACAATGGCAGGCTTCAGTAGCGGCAGCACCACGGTGCGAAGACTCCTGAAGGTGGATGCGCGCAGCGTCACCGCGGCCTCATCCAGGGATTTGTCGAGCTGGCTCATGGCGGCAACGCCGGTACGCACACCAACCGGTAAATTCCGGAAGACAAAACAGGCCACCAGGATCATCGCCGTGCCGGTGATTTCCAACGGCGGCAGATTATAGGTGAGGATATAGGCAACGCCGATCACCGTGCCGGGCACGGCGAAGGTCAGCATCAACGCGAATTCCAAGGCGGTCCGTCCGACAAATCGCTGGCGCGACAGCACCCAAGCCGCAAGCAACCCAAGTGCCGCCGTAATGGGTGCCGCAATCGCCGCAAGCTTAATTGTGGTGAAAAGCGAATGCCAGGCGCCGCCTGAGAACATTAGCGCGCCGCTGGTGCTCCATTCCAGCGCAAAGGCGCGCTGGAAATGGGAGAAGGTCGGCGTCCAATCCCGGCCCCAGACACGCACGAAACCACCCGCCAGCGCCATGGTATAAACCGTGATGGTCAGCAGCGCCCAAGGCAGCGCAATGGCATAAGCAAATCGCCGCACCGGTGTTGGCAGCGGTGTCGGCAGCCCAACATCTCCCTTCCCGGTGAGCGAGACATAGGAACGGCTACCAACCACCACGCGCTGGATGATGAAGGCGCAAAGCGCGATCAGCAGCATGATGGCAGCCAGCACTGCGGCGCGGCCAAAATCTTGCTGCGCGCCCACCACGGCGAAGAAAATCTCGGTTGAAAGCACGCCGAAGGATCCGCCCAACACAATCGGATTGCCGAAATCAGCGAGGCTTTCGACAAAAACCACCAGCCAGGCATTGGCGATGCCCGGCAGCATCAAGGGCAGAGAGACAGCGCGGAAAGTCCGCATGCGGCTGGCGCGCAGTGTGGAGGATGCTTCCTCCATGGCCGGCGAAATGCCCTCCACCACGCCAATCAGCACCAGAAAGGCGGTCGGCGTGAAGGAGAAAACCTGCGCCAACCAAACGCCATTGAAGCCATAAATCCAGCGGCCAAGCTGCAGCCCAAACAGGCTATCGGCCAATTGATTGACAACGCCAGAGCGGCCGAAAATCAGGATCAGCCCAAGGCCAATCACGAAGGGCGGCGTGATGATGGGCAGCACCGTCAGCAGGCGCAAAGCACGACGCGCCGGGAAGCTGGTGCGCGTGACAATCAGCGCGAAGCATAGCCCAAGCAGCGTCGCCGTCGTTGCGGTGGAGGTCGCCAGCACCAGCGTATTCCAAAAGACGCCGCAATTCGCCGTGGAAGTAACGCAAGCAAGCCCCCAGATCTTGCGATCAAACAGCCGCGCCGCCATGGCATCGGCAACACCAAGATCACCCTGCGGCGTGAAGATTTGCGCGAGGATGGTGCTGACCGGCCAGGCAGTGAAAATCACGATGCAGGCAATCAGCACGCCAACCGAACCCGCGATGAAGCGATCCCCCTTGAAATAGCCGCGCAGCGCCAGGCCATCCGTCAGCAGCACCAGAAAACCGATAAAGCCAAGCGCACCACCAAGCCCCATGCCGAATTGCCGATCCTGCAGTTCACCAAATGCCCCTTCAAGGAAGGGATAATTCCAGCCTTGAATGCCAATCGCCATGCCCTGGGCGATGATGGCAAACAACCCAAAGCTGCCCGCCATGATCAGTACGCGACCGCGGGTGGATGCACTGCCGAAAGGCAGCGCGCCGAGCAAAGCCAAAGCCAGGGCGGCAATCACCGGCCAGAACCAGAAGCGGCCGAAATGCAGCGCTTGCCATAGGGCAGAAGCCGCTTCCGCATCCTGCACGCCAAGGCCCATCAGAATCGCTAGGCTGATGCCATCCTGCTGCATGTGCCAGGGCAGGATCAGCGTGCCCAAGGCAGCGATCACCCAGAAAAAAAAGCTGCTGCCAAAGAACATGCGGTGCGGGCTTCAGCGCGGGAGCGCGCCGACCTCCCTATCCCAACGCGCCAGCAGGCGGCGGCGTTCCGCACTCGCGCCAAAGCGGGCATTGTCATAGTCAATGATGCGCGCGGTCGCCATATTCGGCGCGCCATCGGTCAGCGGCACGCGGCGATTAGCCATGGTTTGCAGCTTCTTCGCTTCCTGGGAGGCCGCAAGCTGCGCTTCAGCCGAAAGCGCCCAATGATAGAAGCGCTGCGCCGCCGCCATATTGCGCGCGCCCTTGATGATGGACATGGATCCGATTTCATAGCCCGTGCCTTCACAAGGCACGGCATGCGCCACCGGAAAACCCGCCGCGCGTTCTTCTGCCGCGTTATGCACGAAGGAAATGGACAGTGCCGTCTCGCCACGCGCCACCGCCGTAATCGGCGCGGTGCCGGAACGCGGATAGGCATTGATGCTGCCATGTAGCCGGCGCAGAAACTCAAAGGCCGGGTCTTCACCCATCATCTGCACCAGTGTGGCAATAACGATATAGGCGGTGCCGGAGCTATTCGGATTGGCCATCTGGATTTCGCCGCGATATTCGGGCCGCAGCAAATCCGCCCAACAAGCCGGCGCTGGCAGGTTTTTGCGCGTCAGCAATTCCGTATTGAAGCCGAAGCCCAGCACACTCGCGTAAACGCCAACCGTGCGGCCTTCAGTCTGGCGCCATTGCGCCTGCGCCCAATCATGCAATTCGGCGATGCGCGGGCTTTCATAGGCTTGCGTCAGCCCATCCTCACCGGCGGCGACATGCGGATCGCCTGTGCCGCCCCACCAGACATCGCCGCGCGGATTGCGCGCTTCGGCACGGAGTTGCGCCAGCATTTCGCCAGTGGATTTTTGCGCGAGTGTCACACGGATACCGGTTTCCCGCTCAAACCCGCGCGCAATGGGCTGGCACCATTCGATGGTGGCCGAGCAATAGAGATTGAGACTGCCCTGCGCCCAAACTGGTGCAGACCAACTCAGAAAAAAAGCTCCAATAAAGCCCAAAACGCGCTGCATTTTCTTTTCTCCCGGATTTTTAGCGCGGCAGCGAACCGATTTCCCTTTCCCATCTTTGCAGGATTTGGCGGCGGCGATTGCTTTCCCCGAAAGCCGCGAAATCATAATCAATCAGCTTCACCTGGCTAAGGTCCGGAATGCGCGGATCTGGCATGGCATCCTTATGTGCCGGCACATGCCATTGATTGGCCTTGGGCCCGATATCCATCGCCGCCGGCGTCAGATACCAATCATAAAAGCGCCGTGCCTGAGGCAGGTTGCGCGCGCCACGAATGATGGACATGCAGGCAACTTCGTAAGACGTGCCTTCCGACGGATAGACCAGATCAATCGGAAACCCCGCCTGCTGCATGGAAGTGACTTCCATATTAAAGCTGACAGCCAACGCGGTTTCGCCACGGGAAACGGCCTGCATCGGTGCCGCACCTGAACGCGTATAGGCATTCACGTTTGGATGCAGGCGGCGCAAATAATCAAAGGCGCGATCCTCATCCCAAAGTTGAATAAGCCCGGCAATGATCGTATAGGCCGTGCCGGAAGAATTCGGATTGGGCAATTGGATTTCGCCGCGATAGGCGGGATTCAGCATATCCGCCCAGCTT
>CAMCEP010000223.1 GCA_945873675.1 Asaia bogorensis | reverse complement strand
CGCGCCGGGCTGATGCGCCCGGATGTGGTGATTGCGCGCATCTGGGATGGCGTGCCCAATCTGCGCTTTCGCGGCTCGGAAGAACTCGGCGCGCGGGAAGAAGGGATTGGCAGCGCGGCCTTGGAATATCGGCTGGTCTATCTGCAACCGATGCGGATGGGGGATTTGCTGATCATCCATAGCGGGCTGCGCGCGTTGGGGGACAAAACCACAACCTGGACGCATTTGCTGCATGATGGCGTGACTGGTGCCCCGGTGGCCGCGGCGGAAGCGGTGGGCATTGGCTTTGATTTGAAAGCGCGCAAGGCCGTGGTGATTGATGGCAATCGGCGCCGCGTGCTGGAAGCCTTGTTGATCCCTGGGCTTTCGCTGTGAAGCGAGAGATCCGCTTCAATGCCTTTGATATGGCCTGTATTGGCCATATCCAGCAGGGCATGTGGACGCATCTGCGTGATCGCTCGGCTGATTATCTCTCGCTTGATTACTGGATGGGCTTGGCGCGGCTATTGGAAGAAGGCCTGTTTGATGGGCTTTTTCTGGCGGATGTCTTAGGCATTTATGATGTGCATGGCGGGAATGGCGATGCGGCTATCAGGAATGCCGTGCAGGTGCCGCTGCTCGATCCCATGCTGATTGTACCGGCGATGGCGGCGGCTACGCGCAACCTTGGCTTTGGGGTGACGTGTAACCTTGCCTGGGAAAGCCCGGCGCTGATGGCGCGGCGTTTTTCCACGCTGGATCACCTCACCAAAGGGCGCATCGGCTGGAATATCGTCACCGGCTATCTGGATAGTGCGGCGCGCGCCATGGGGCTTGATCGGCAAATGGCGCATGATGATCGCTATGATCTGGCCGATGAATATATGGAAATCCTCTATCGGCTGTGGGAGGAATCCTGGGCGGCCGATGCCGTGAAGCGCGACCATGCGGCCGGCATCTATGCCGATCCCGCGCGCGTAAAACGCATCACGCATCAAGGCCGGCAATATCGGCTGGATGCGCCGCATCTTGTGGAACCATCCCCGCAACGCACGCCCGTTCTGTATCAGGCCGGCGCTTCGGATCGTGGGCGGGGTTTTGCCGCGCAGCACGCGGAATGCGTCTTTGTGAATGGCGGACCAAAGCCGCATGTCGCGAAGCTGGTCGCGGATTTGCGCGCCCGCGCCGCACCGCGACCTATCCGTATATTCGTCGGCGCCACGCTGATCATTGGCCGCACGCGGGCGGAGGCTGAGGCGAAGCTTGCCGAATATCGCCAATACGCCAGCATTGAAGGCGCGCTCGCGCATGCTTCTGCTTCGTTAGGTATAGATTTGGCGCGTTTTGCCCCCGATGAGGAATTGCCGGAAGCCGGCCAAACCCAAGCCATCCGTTCCAATGTGGAAGCGCTGCGGGCCGCGACACCGCGCGCCACCAAGCGCGCCTTGATTGACCGCATGGTGCTCGGCAGCCGTCAGCCCCCCATCATCGGCAGCTTGGATGAAGTGGCCGAGGAACTGATCGCCTGGATGGATCAGGCGGATGTGGATGGCTTCAACCTGTCGCGCACTGTCACCCCCGAATGCCTGGAAGATGTGGTGCGGCTTTTGGTGCCGGCGCTTCAGGAACGCGGGCGTTATAAGCGGGCTTACGCCCCAGGCACCTACCGCGAAAAGCTTTTCGGCGCCGGGCCTTTGCTGGCGGCGCCTCACCCGGCGGCGGGGTGGCGTCAGGCCGGGTGATTTCCCGCCGCGCCATTCTGGCCTAACCTGATCCCATCATTGAGAAGGACTACCCCCATGGATGGTATGCAATTGCCGACTGCGGCTGCCCTGACCGCGCGTTACGGCGCTGGCGCTGAGCCCAAGATTGGCCCTTGGAACGACACCATGGCCCTTTTGCTGTCGCACCGTTCCGTGCGCGGCTATCGGCCCGACGCGCTGCCCGCAGGCACCCTGGAATCCCTGATCGCGGCGGCGCAATCGGCGGCGACATCTTCCAATTTGCAGACCTGGTCTGTGGTCGCGGTCAATGACCCCGAAAAGCGCAAGGCGCTCGCGGAAATCGCTGGCGGGCAGCGGCATATCGAACAATGCCCGATCTTCCTGGTCTTCATCGCCGATGTCTCGCGCAATGAAAGGCTCGGGCAGCAGGAAGGTGTCTCCTTGGCGGGGATGCCCTTCCTTGAAACCTTCCTGGTTGCGGCGATTGATGCGGGCCTTGCCGCGCAGAATGCCGTGGTGGCTGCTGAAAGCATGGGCCTTGCCACCCTTTATATCGGCGCGCTCCGCAATGATGTACCGCGCGTGGCCGCCATGCTGGGCCTGCCGCCCGGCGCCGCGCCGGTCTTTGGGCTTTGCGTGGGATACGCCGCGCCGGGCAAGGAAAGCGCGGTGAAGCCGCGTTTGTCTCAGGAAGCGGTCCTGCATCACGAAACCTATTCCACCGCCAAGGAAAAGGCGCTCCGCGCTTCTTATGATGAAAAGCTCTCGGAATATTCCAAGCGTTATGAAATGGCGGCGGATAATTGGTCCCAGCGCGTGATTTCGCGCATCGGTTCCATCAGTGCGCTGCGTGGGCGTGATGGGCTGAAGGCAGCGCTGCGTTCGCTCGGCTTCCCGCTGAAATAAGGAAAACGCTCATGCGCCTTGGTCAAGCAAGCCCCGCCCGCGCAACCACAAGGTTGCGCGCGTTGTTGAAGGAACCCGCGCCGCTGATCCTGCCGGGCTGCTTCAACGCCATGTCGGCCCGTATTCTGGAACATGCGGGTTTCCCGGCGCTGTATATGTCGGGCTATGGCACCTCGCTCAATCTGCTCGGCCTGCCGGATGCTGGGCTGATTACGCTGACCGAAATGGCGCTGAACGCGAAGCTGATCGCCTCTGCCGTGCGCGCGCCTTTGATTGCCGATGCCGATACGGGCTTTGGCAATGCCATCAATGTGGTGCGCACGGTGGAAGAATATATCCGCGCCGGTGTGGCGGGGATGCATTTGGAAGATCAGGTGGCGCCAAAGCGCTGCGGCCATGTGGCCGGGCGGGAAGTGATTGCGCGGGATGAAGCGGTGCTGAAAATACGCGCCGCCTGCCAAACGCGCGATGCGCTCGACCCGGATTTTGTGATCATTGCGCGCACCGATGCACGCGGGGCGCATGGCGGTTCCATGGAAGAAGCCATCACCCGTGCCAATGCGTTTTTGGATGCGGGTGCGGACCTCGCCTTCGTTGAAGGCCCAAAGGATAAGGCAGAAGTGGCGCATATCTGCCAGGCGGTGAAAGGCCCGGTGTTCTACAACATGACCGGCATTTCGCCGCGCTTCACGGCGGAAGAAATGGCCGCGATTGGCATTCGCGCCTGCATCCTGCCAGGGGCTGCGATGCGTGCCACCATCATGGCGATCCATGATTTCGCGACCACGCTGAAGGCCGAAGGCCCCATGGCCGAAGCCGCTTATGATGCGCGCTTCAAGCAGCACCCGATGGGCAATCTGCATGGCTTTGCGGGATTTGACCGCATCCGCGAAATGGAAGCCAAGTTCCTGCCCGCGGAAGCGGCCGAAAAATACCAAGGCGGCCTGGGTTATGCGCCGAAGGCCGCAGAATGATTGGCTTGAACGACCAATAGGCAACGAAAACCACGACTAATAAACAAACGGAGCGAAACAATGGATGGCACCCCGAAACTCGCCTGCCCCTGGGATCGGACAGAGGAATCCCTCGGCAATGTTGTTGAATTGCAGCATGTCAATCTGCAAGTGCCGGATCAGTTGAAGGCAACGGCCTTCTACATCAGCGCGCTTGGCCTGACGCGTGACCCGTATTTGATGACGGGCATCGACAATATGTGGGCCAATGCCGGCATCAGCCAATTCCATTTGCCAAGCGGCCCCGCGCAGGTATTGCGCGGCACAACGGGCCTGGTGTTGCCGGATCGCGCGCAATTGCTGCATCGGCTGGATCGCGCGCGGCGCTGGTTGGAAGGCACGCAATATGCCTTCGTTGAAGCGGAAGATTATGTGGATGTGACTTGCCCCTGGGGCAATCGGATGCGCTGCCATAGCCCGGATGCCGAAAAGCTTGGCCGCATCACGCTCGGCATGCCTTATGTCGAATTTGATGTCGCGCATGGCACGCTGCCTGGCATTGCGCGGTTCTATGAGCAGATTATCGGCACCAGTACGGCAATGCGCGATGGCCTGCTTTATGTGCGCGTGGCGCGCGAGCAATTCCTGATCTTCCGTGAAACCGACAAGCCGCAACCCGCTTTTGATGGCCACCATGTCCAATTGGCCTTTGTGGATTTCGGCGGCATTTACAACAGGCTCAATGAACGTGGGCTGATTTCGCGCGAAGACAGCGCGCATCAATACCGCTTCATCAAAGTGGTGGACCCGAATGATGGGCGCGTGCTGTTCGAAGTGGAACATGAAATCCGCAGCATGACGCACCCGCTATTCATGCGCCCGCTGGTCAATCGCAATGCAGCGATCAGCAATAATTACTACTCCGCCGGCAATGAAGCCGCTGTCGCTGCCATGCCGCCCGCATGAATTAGTCGCTACTAAGCGCCGCCCCCGCCGCGAGTGGCGCGAGCGGCGCAGCAAGCGATACCCCCGCCCCCAGCAGCAGCAGAAAGGGGGCGGCGGAAAGCCCGGCGCTGGCGGCTTCAATCGCCGCCGCGCCGAAAATCACCGCCGGAATCGCGAGCGGCAAAACAAGCAAGGGCAGCAGCACGCCGCCCCGCCTGGCGCCGAGCGTCAGCGCCGCGCCCAAGGTGCCAAGCAGTGACAAAAGCGCGGTCGCCAGCGCGAGGGCCACCATCGCCACGCCCCAGGCTTCCACCGGCAAATTCAGCATCGCCGCCGCGATAGGCGTCGCCGCAATCAGCGGCACGCCCGTGGTGAGCCAATGGCCAAGTGCCTTGGCCGCCGCCAGCACCCCGCGCGGCAGGCCCGAGAGCAGCAATTGATCGAGCGAGCCATCCTC
>CAMCEP010000222.1 GCA_945873675.1 Asaia bogorensis | reverse complement strand
AGGGCCGTTACATCAGTCGGCATGTTGCCCTTCCCCCTGGGTTATGGCGCTTGTTCCACCACGGTAGTGAATTTGCCTTCGCCTTTCATGACAGCGGTGAAGGCGCCTGGTTCATGGATATTGAAGACAATGATGGGCAGCTTGTTTTCGCGCGCAAGGCTGATTGCCGCCGCATCCATCACCGCCAGATCGCGCGCCAGCATATCAAGATAGGTAAGCGTTTCGTAGCGCTTGGCATCGGGCTTCTTGCGCGGATCGGCGGAATAGACGCCATCCACCTGCGTGCCCTTGAACAGCGCATCGCAGGACATCTCGGCCGCACGCAAAGCTGCCGCCGTATCGGTGGTGAAAAACGGATTGCCTGTACCAGCCGCGAAAATCACCACGCGACCCTTTTCCATATGCCGCTCAGCACGCCGACGAATGAAGGGCTCACAAAGGCTTGCCATCGGGATCGCGCTTTGCACGCGCGTCTGCACGCCAACCTTCTCAAGCGCATTCTGCATGGCAAGGGCGTTCATGACGGTCGCCAGCATGCCGATGCTATCCGCCTGCGCGCGGTCCATGCCGGAAGCCGCGCCGGAGATGCCGCGGAAGATATTGCCTCCGCCAATCACCAGGCAGACCTGCACGCCCAGATCCACCACGCCGCGAATATCCTCGGCAATGTGCCGGCAGGTGGCATTATCCAGCCCGTAATCCCGATCCCCCATCAGGGCCTCACCGGAGACCTTGAGCATGACGCGCTTATAGGCCGGGTTCTGGCTCATGGGGGCTCAATCTCGAATCGGGTTCAGGTTGCGGGCGCCACCATAAAGACATGCCCGCGAAGGCGGCAATAAGGTAAAGCAAGGGCGGGGAGCGTTCAGGCTCCCCGCCGGTAGTCAGTTCAGGCCTTGCCGGCGGCAGCGGCCACTTCGGCGGCGAAATCGCCCTGCTGCTTTTCAATGCCTTCACCCAAATGGAAGCGGGCAAAGCCAGCAAGCTTCACGCCCGCCTTCTTCACCACTTCCTTCACGCGGCTTTCGCCATCATGCACCCAAACCTGTTCCAGCAGCACCACTTCTTCGTAGTATTTGCGGATGCGGCCTTCGACCATTTTTTCGATGATCGCCTCAGGCTTGCCGGAAGCGCGCGCCTGATCGGCCAGCACGTCGCGTTCGCGCGCAAGCGCCGAGGGATCCACGGCGGAGACATCCACAGCTTCAGGGCGGGCGGCGGCGACATGCATGCCGATCTGCCGACCAAGCGTTTCCATCACCGCTAGTTCGGAAGCGCCTTCAAGCGCCACCAGCACGCCGATCTTGCCAAGCCCGGGCTTCACGGCGGAGTGCATATAGGTCGCAACCGTGCCTTCCGCGACCTGGAAGCGCTTGGCGCGACGGATGGACATATTCTCCCCAATCGTCGCGATCAGGGCGGTGAGCTGATCCGCCACCGTCTTGCGCTGGGTGGTTTCTTCAACCAGGTCCACCGCGCCCGGCCAGGTGGCATTCTTCAGCGCTTCAATATCGTCGCCGACCGTCAGCACCAATTCCGCAACCGTTGCCACGAAATGCTGGAAGGTTTCGTTGCGCGCGACGAAATCCGTCTCGGCATTCACTTCCACCATGGCGGCGACACCAGGCGCTGAGGCAAAGCCCACAAGCCCTTCAGAGGCAACGCGGCCAGATTTCTTGGCGGCTGCCGAAAGGCCCTTCTTGCGCAGCCAATCAATGGCGGCTTCCATATCGCCACCATTTTCGACCAGCGCCTTCTTGCAATCCATCATGCCTGCGCCGGTGCGCTCGCGCAGGTCACGCACCATACCCGCTGTAATTTCAGCCATTGTTCATCCCCATTTGCTGGATGAGTGAAAGAAAAGGGGCCACCAAAAGGCGGCCCCGGAAGGATCAGGCCTGGGCCGGCGCCTCAGCGCCTTCAACCGGCGCCATTGCTTCAGCAGCGACTTCCGCCGCCACTTCTGGCAGCGCTTCTTCCGGCAATTCCTCAACCGCGCCAAGGTCAACGCCAGAAGCCTGCATTTCCGCCGAAATGCCATCCAGCACCGCGCCCGCGATCATGTCGCAGTACAGCGTGATGGCGCGGATCGCGTCATCATTGCCCGGGATCGGGAAGGTCACACCAGCCGGATCGGCATTGGAATCCACCACCGCAATCACCGGAATGCCAAGCTTATTGGCTTCTTCGATCGCAAGCTTTTCCTTGATGGTGTCAATCACGAAAATGATATCGGGCAGGCCGCCCATTTCCCTGATGCCACCCAAAGCGCGGTCAAGCTTTTCCTTGTCGCGCGACAGCATCAGCACTTCCTTCTTGGTCAGACCCGCCGTGTCGCCCGACAGGCGTTCATCCATCTGGCGCAGGCGCTTGATGGAACCGGTGATGGTCTTCCAATTGGTGAGCATGCCGCCAAGCCAGCGATGGTTCACGTAATACTGGCCGCAGCGCGTCGCGGATTCAGCGACATATTCAGCAGCGGCTTTCTTGGTGCCAACGAACAGCACACGGCCACCGCCGGCTACGGTATCACGCACGGCGCGCAGCGCACGGTCCATCATCGGCACGGTCTGTTGCAAATCCAGGATATGCACCTGGTTGCGCACGCCGAAGATGTAGGGCGCCATGCGGGGATTCCAGCGGCGCGTATGGTGGCCAAAATGCACCCCAGCTTCGAGCAGGGCACGCAGAGAAACGACGGGCATCGCCATGAGCGATCTCCTTCCATGTTGGTCCGGTTGAGCCTCCGCGGCGCCTTCCCCGGTGAGGGGGACCGGACCCTGCCTGAACAGGAAGGGTGCGCCGCGTGCGGATTACCCCCGGGCACGGCCCGGAAGCGGCGCTTCTTTGGCGGAAATAGCGCTTCAGGGCAAGGGGGCGGGCGCTATTCCGGCTTGATCCCGGCGCGATCCGCAATGGCGCGGATTTCCGCCCTTTCGCGCCTGAGCCAAGCCGCGAAGCCGGCTGGGTTCTGTTCAGCCTCGGCCACAATCTCGGCGCCGAGTTCGGCCTGCCGGGCGCGATAGGCGGGCTCCCGCAATCCCGCCTGCACGGCGGCGGATAACGCCGCCACGGCTTCGGGTGGCGCGCCGGCTGCGGTGACCAGCCCCGCCCAGGAACCGCCCGTCAGGTTCAGGCCTTGTTCGATCAGGGTCGGGATTTCGGGCGCAATCGGCATCCGCCCGGCCGAGGACATGGCCAGGATACGCGCCCGCCCCGATTGCCAGAGCGGCAGGATGGTCGAGATTTCAGCCATGACCAGCGGGATATTGCCGGCGATCAGATCGGGCACGGATTGGCTCGATCCCCGATAGGGCACATGGGTCAGGTTGATCCCGGCCGCGGCCATGACCTGTTCAATGAGGAAATGCGTGGCGCTGCCCTGGCCGGAGGAGCCGATGCTGAGGTCTCCGGGCTTGGCGCGGGCCGCCGCAAGCACATCGGCGATGGTGCGAAAGGGGCTATCAGCCCGCACGGAAAGGGTCACGGGGCTGCGGCTGATCATGGCGACGGCCGCGAAATCACGCTCTGGATCATAGGGCAGGCGCGCCTGCAGCACGGGCGCATTGGTCAGCGGCCCGTTGGACCCCAGCAGCAGGGTATAGCCATCGGGTGCGGCCTTCGCGACCGCATCGGCACCCACTACGCCACCCGCCCCGGCGCGGTTTTCGACAATGACGGGCTGACGCAGCACGGGGGCCATGCGTTCGCCAATCATGCGTGCCTGAAAATCGGAGGAGGTGCCCGCAGCGAAGGGCACGATGATGCGCACCGGCCGATCAGGGAAGGCGGCCTGCGCCGGGCGGGGCAGCAGGGCCAGGGCCGGCAGGGCGAGCGCGGCGCGGCGGGAGAGTTTCATGGGCGGCATTCCTCAAGGTTTTGGAGGATGCTGCCCGTTTTGCGCCGCGCCGGAAAGCCAGACCTGTTAGCTGCCGACCTTCAGCGTTGAGGTCAGGCCCCTGAGGCAGGCCAGGATCGAAAGCGGCGTGATCTTGCCGGTGCGGGGATTTTCTTCTGAGGGCACGTTTTCAATCGTCATGGTGAGCCGAACCGTCGCGGCCTCCACCCGGATGGTGTGCGTATTGCGGGTCACGCCAGGGTCAGCCCAGATTTCCACCATGGTACGGTCCGGCCCAATGCCGGCCAAAGCCAGCGCCGCCGCGACATTTACATTGGCCGGGAAGCCCTGCGCGGCATCAAAGGCATTGCCCTTGAACACACGCGTTGCGCTGGTGATGGCGCCGACATCAATCTTGTTTTTCTCAAGGTAAGGCGCCCCGGCCAGGCCGCGCGGGGGTTTGCGGGTTTCGATGGTCACACTTTCCACATCGCCTTCCGCCGCGGCGCGCACGGCATCAAGGCCAAGTAGCGCGCCGGTGGGGACGATGATGCGGGCACCCGTGGCCCGCGCCCGTTCCACCAGATGCATGCGCGGCAGCAGAGCGCCGACTGAGGAAGGCACAAAAATCCGCCCGGCTTCGATGGCGGCAGTGGCAATTTCCTCAAACACCGCAGCGGGTGCCGCTTCCACCACGATATCGCAGGCAGCGAGTTCAGCGTTGGAGACGATGCGCGGCGGGTGCTTGAACCCCGCCACATTCGCGGCGGCCTTGGCGTGATCCCGCGCTGACGCCGCGGCGAGTTTCAGCCCCGGCACGCCCTTGTCCAGGGCGCGCGCCAGATGGAGCCCAATCGCCCCAAGCCCTGCAATGCCAACCGTCAAATCCTGCGCCATGAGAGCCTCCGTTTGTTCGCGGGACGTCTAGGACAAAATGGCGCTTCGGCAAACCAGGGCTGGGGGCCAGTGCTTATTCTTCCTTGAAGCCGTAATCCGGGATGCCCTGCTCATTGCCGTAATACTTATAGGGCAGGAATTTGCCGGACATGGTGATCTTCACGCGATCGCCCTTGGGGTTCGCCTGGCGTTCGAAATCGAAATCGAAATCAATGGCGGACATGATGCCATCGCCGAATTCTTCCTCAATCAGCGC
>CAMCEP010000221.1 GCA_945873675.1 Asaia bogorensis | reverse complement strand
TTGCAAAGCGCCCAGCGCCTGCACCAAGGCTTCCAGCGGCGCCAGATCGCCCGCCCAGGCTTCATGCTTAAGTGCCGCCGCGTCATGTACCGGAGCCGAGAGCAAGGCCGGGCGTAAGGCAAGCGCGCCTTCCGCCGCCTTCGGCCCAGCCTCCGCACCAAGCACCGCACCTGCGGTTGCAAAGGCACGGATCCAGCCGGGCAGCTTGCCAAGCAACCGATCCGCATCGGCGGGGCCGATATCGGCCATCACGCCGCGCCAGGGGCTTTGCGCGCCGCCTTCTGCCGCATAGCCGGCCAGCAGCTTGATCGCATCGCGCCGCGCTTCCATCCCGCCCGCATCCCATTCCGTAGCGTTCACGGAAAAATCCGGCGCCGCAACACCGCGTTGGCGCAAGCCAACCAGCGCGCCAATCACCTGATGCAGCGCAAGGCCCGAAGCGCCAACCGTTCCGCGCATCGCCGCCGCATGGCGATTGATCCGCCCGCGCAGCGCCCCCAGGCGGCGCACCACCGCGTCGCGTTCCGGCTTGGGCGGCATGGGCAGGGAAAGTGTCGCGCGCAATTCATCCAAAACCGCGCGCTTCGATTGCTTTTCCGAATGCAATTCCAGGCAGGCAGCGCCAAGGCCAATACTCTCCAGCCGGCGCTTCACCACTTCAAGGGCGGCGAGTTTCTCGGCCACGAACAAAACGCTCCGCCCATCCAACACCGCCTGGGCGATGATATTGCTGATGGTCTGGCTTTTGCCGGTGCCGGGTGGGCCCTGGATCACGACATGCCCGCCGCGCCTGACGGCTTCCGCCGCCAAAGCCTGGCTGCCATCCACATCCATCACATGATCCAGCCGCTCCACCGGGATTTCCACATCCACATCGGCGTCATCGGGAAACACGGGCGGGATCGAAAGCGCCTCGCCACCCACCAGCGCGCGCACCATGGGGTGATCGGCAAGGCCCGGATTTTCCTCAGGCCCCAGATCTCGCCACATCAGGAATTTGGCGAAGGAGAATAAGCCAATCGCAAGCGCATCCGCATCCACGCGCCAATGCTCACGCTCAGCCACCAGCGCTGCGACGGCTTCCGCCCAAGCGGTCGGCGTATAGGCCTCAGCATCGAAATCCGGCAGCGTGGCCTTGAAATTCACCTTGAGCATTTCGCGGAGCGATAGATTCTCCGCGATATCCCCCCCTGCCCCGCGCAGCTTGAAATTCTGCGAAACCCCTTCGCGTTCCAAGGCCACCGGCAGCAGCGCCAGCGGCGCGAGCCGTTCGGTCTCAGGCGTCGCGGGGTCACGCCAGATCAGTGCACCAAGCGCCAAATAGAGTGTGGGCACGCCGGTTTCTTCGCGGGCCGTGCGCGCATCCTGCATGATGTCGCGCAGCCGGCGAACAAGGTCTGTCGGCGGCAGTTGCACGCGCAGCTTGTCATCGCGCTGATATTCTTCGCGCGCCGCATCGGTTTTGGCGGTGCCAACACCCTCTGGCTTCACCTTCACGCTACGCGCGCGGCGCGGCTTGCCGGGGGGTGCTTCTGCTGGCGCGGCTTCTGGCGCGGCGGCTGAGGCTTCAAAGCCAAAGGCGCGGCCCGCTTGCAGCGCGCCAAGGGCGAAATCCGCATCCTCATCATCCAGAATGATGACGCCGCGTGATGTGCCGGGCTTGGGCAGGGAAAGCAGGCGATTGCGCGTGGAAAGATCAAGCAAGCCCCGGCGGGCTTCTTCCAGCGCCGTGCGAAGATCCGTCATGTGGCTATTTTTTCCGGAAAGCGATAGCAATCAGCACAACGCAGCCGACCAGCGCGACCACGGCCATCATGCCCTGCACAACCTCGAAATTCGGGGAGTCGGGATGGATGAAAAGGGACGCTGCCTTGGCGCCCATCATCATCAGGGTTTGCAGAATCCATTCCATCCAAGCGTCCCTCACCCATCGGCCGCGGCGGGTGCCGCAGCCGATCGGTAGTCTTGCATATCCGCCGGGCCAGTCGAAGGGTGATTTTCAGGGGGCTGGCGGCGGGTTTGGCAAGATACGGTCCTCCAATGCCTCAATACGGGACAGGGATGCTTTGAGCAGCGAGATCAATTCCGCCACCTGCTGTTCGCGCAACAGGTCCAGCTTTTCATGCAGCAGGCTGATTTCGGCCTCGGCACGGATATTCACCTGGTAATCGGCGATGGACCGGATGCGGTCTATATCCGCCTGGCGGTTCTGGCTCATCATGATGATGGGCGCCGTATAGGCCGCCTGGAAGGATAGCATCAGGTTCAGCAGGATGAAGGGAAAGGGGTCCCAGGCATTGCTGCCAGAGACCGCATTGGCAATCAGCCAGGCCAGCAATAGCCCGGACTGGATCAGGATAAAGCGCCATGACCCGACCGTTGCCGCCACCAGATCGGAAAGCCTTTCGCCGAGCGTCAGCGGCGGCGCCGGGCCTTCACTCCGCCGCCTTTTCCGGGCGCGCGACAGGGCGGTACGCAAATGGATATGGCGGCGGTGATGATGCGCTTCGGGATGCTCGGCCATGCAGAATTACCCCTGCAAAGCCAAAAAGGCTGCACCATTCACCCCGGAGGGATCATGAGGGAAATCAACTCCGCCCGTAAGTATCCTCAAGGCGCACAATATCATCCTCGCCGAGGTAGGAGCCGGATTGCACCTCAATCAGGGTCAGCGGGATCTTGCCGGGGTTTTCCATGCGATGGATGCAGCCAAGCGGCAGATAGACGCTTTCATTCTCCCGCAGCATGATTTCTTCCCCATCGCGCCGCACAATGGCAGTGCCGGAGACGACCACCCAATGCTCCGCGCGGTGGAAATGCTTTTGCAGGGAAAGCTTGGCGCCGGGGCGAACCTCGATCTTCTTGACCTGGAAGCGGTCCCCCATGATCAGGCCTTCGTAATGGCCCCAGGGGCGATAGGCGCGGCGGTGTTCGGTGGCTTCCTTGGCACCGCGCGCCTTCAATTGGTCCACCAGCTTTTTCACATCCTGCGCATGGTCGCGATGCATGGCGAGCACAGCATCATCTGTGACGACCACCACGGCGTTTTCCAAGCCGATCACCCCGGTCAGGATGGTTTCGCTGCGGACATAGCAATTCTTGGCGCCTACCAATTCAACGGGACCAAGCGTGGCATTGCCGGCAGCATCCTTCGGTTGAATCTCCCATAACGCAGCCCAGGAACCGATATCGGACCAGCCGATGGCAGCCGGCACCACGGCGGCTTTTTGCGTGCGTTCCATCACCGCGTAATCAATGCTGATGGCAGGTGTGGCCGTGAAGGCAGCCGATTCAAGCCGGATGAAATCCCCATCGCGCGCGGCGGCGGCCACCGCGGCGCGGACACCCTTCAGTACCTCTGGTGCATGGGTTTCAAGTTCCGCCAGCATGGTCGCGGCAGTGGCGACGAACATGCCGGAATTCCAAAAATGTCGGCCAGTTTTCAGGAATTCCGCCGCGCGGGCGGCATCAGGCTTTTCCACAAAGCGCGCAATGCGCTTGACGCCATCGCTGCCCGGCAAGGCGTCACCGGTTTCGATATAGCCATAGCCGGTTTCTGGCGCGGTTGGCTGCATGCCGAAGGTGACAATCGCCCCCGCTAGCGCCGCCGCAGCGGCCTTAGCCAGTGCGGCTTGCAGCGCAGCCACATCGCCAATCGCGGCATCGGCGGCCATGAACCACAGCACAGCACCAGGCGCGGTTTCCTCGGCGAGCAATGCGGCAGCGGCGATGGCAGGCGCGCTATTGCGGCCAATGGGTTCCAGCACGATGGAAGCGCCCTTGTCGCGCAATTGCTCGGCGACCAGGAAGCGATGCGCTTCATTGCAAACGACCATCGGCGGCAGGAAACCAGCGCCAGAACCTCGCGCGGCAGTATCCGCCAGCATGGTCTTGTCTGAAGCCAGCGGCCAGAATTGCTTAGGATAGCTTTCGCGCGACAGCGGCCATAGCCGCGTGCCGGTGCCGCCGGACAGGATCACAGGCAGGATCGGGGGGGAATTGGTGTTCATGGGCAATCATCGCTCCGCATAAGCCTGTGCTTAGGGGGAAATCGGGGCAAAGCCAAGGCAGTGGCTTGGCCATCTCTCCAAACGAGCTTAGGGCTTGCCCCTGCCCGATCCGCGATCCAGGCAAGCTTGGTACCGCCCCCTGCCGGCGGGCCTTTCTGCAACACCTCGGCCCCATCATAATGGGGCGCACGTAAGGGGTTCGCCTGGCAAAGCGCCCTCCCCACCGTAAGGCCCGCAGCATGCCAGACCTCTCGCCGGCATGGTCAGGTGCATCGGGCGACACCCATCAAGCGGTTTTCTGAGAGAAGGCAGTGTATAATTAAGGACCTTGTCCTGACGTGAGATCATTCGCCCGATATTGGCACCTTCAATCGGACACCAATGCTACGCGTTGGACCACTTCAGGATTCGACCACCAAGGTGATGTGGCTATAGATACATTACATCATTCTCTCAGCGCATGCCTTCGCCCCCCTTGCCATTGGCGCCACTTGGGCGAAGCATAAAGCCGGACATCGTAGGGGGCACCGCATGGCACGCAACAAGACATATCCGGATTTCGATGCGGCGGTCGCGGATATTCCAGACGGCGCGGTGATTGCCATTGGCGGCTTTGCCGGCCCGGGCACGCCTTATAACCTTATTGCCGCCCTGGCACGGCGCGGCGCCAAGCGCCTGACCTGCATCGCCAATACCACCGGTGGTGCCCATAAGCCGCGCATGCCCGATATCGGCATGCTGGTGGAAAACGGGCAGGTCGCGAAGGTTATCTGCTCCTTCACCGCCGCGACCCGCGCATCCGATGTGCTGCCCTTCACCAAATACTATGAAAGCGGAGAGGTTGAAGCGGAAATCGTCCCGCAAGGCACCCTGGCCGAGCGGTTGCGCGCTGCCGGTGCCGGCATTCCCGCCTTTTATACGCCAACCGCGGTTGGTACCGAATTGGCCGAAGGGCGCGAAACACGAGAGATCAATGGCAGGCGCTATTTGCTGGAATACGCGCTGCCAGTAGA
>CAMCEP010000220.1 GCA_945873675.1 Asaia bogorensis | reverse complement strand
CTGGCGAAACCGGCGATATTTGCGTGCGTGGCCCTGCGGTATTCGCTGGCTATTTCGAAAATGATGCCGCCAATGAAAAGGCCTTCGCCGGCGGATGGTTCCATACCGGTGACCTCGGCCATTTGGATGTGCGCGGCTTTTTGTACATCACGGGTCGCGCTTCGGACATGTATATCTCTGGCGGTTCCAATGTTTATCCGCGTGAGGTGGAGGAAGCGCTGCTGACACACCCATCCGTCGCGGAAGCCTGTGTGGTGGGCGTGCCGGACGCGAAATGGGGCGAAAGCGGGGTTGCTGTGCTGGTGGCCGAAGCGGGTGCCACGATTGATCCCGCGGCAGTGATGGCGCATCTGGATGGCCGGCTTGGCCGCTATAAATGGCCAGCAAAAATCGTGGTCTGGGATGCGCTGCCACGTTCTGGTTACGGCAAGGTCCCGAAGAACGAGGTGAAGCGCCTGCTGATGGAACGAGGGCAGGCGTAAGGCTTTTGCCAAGGCGGGGGCCGAGGGCCCCCGGCATGAGCGATCATGACTTGATGGGCATCAGCCGGAGATGATGATGCGCGCCAATTCATCCGGTGTGGTCAGCATGGGGTAATGGCCCGTGTCAATCACATGCCAGCGCGCGCCGAGTTTGTCCGCGCAGCGGCGCTGATGCGCCTCACCGGGGTTTTGCGCCTGCGGGCAATAGATCACGGAAGCCTGCCATGATTGCTGCCAGAAGCTTGGCAGTTTCACCGGCTGGGTAAAGGTGTTGATCGGATGCAGCGTCATGCGATCCGCCGCCCATTCGGCCAAGCCTTTATCCATGCCGAGGAACAGCCGGTTCAGCGCATCGTCCCGGCCCGGGCCAAGCGCGATATCCGTATTGATGGCAGCCGGGCGGGTCACGATGTCTCTAATCTTTTCGCCATCCATCAGCGCCAGCGCATCGGCGAAAACCAGTCGCCCAATGCGTTCGCGCGCGCGTTCCGCAGCCGCCGCCATCACCATGCCGCCGGCTGAGGTACCCACCAGCACCGCATCGCGCAGATCATGGTAATAGAGATATTCGGCGATTTCCTGGCCATGGCTTTCGGTATCAATGCCGGCGCGCATCTGGTGGCGGCGTTCGGCGCAGCCATCCAGCGTTGGCGCATGGACATCATGGCCCGCAGCGCGGAGCCGTTCGGCGACAAAGCGCCAAATCCAGCCGCCCTGATAGGCCCCGTGAATGAGAACAATGCTCGCCATGTCGCGCCTCCCGCTTTGCAAATGAGCTAAGCCCGAAACGCTGGACTTGGAAAGATAAGCGCCTTGGGGCTGGCAGAATGCCCAAGGCAGGCTAGGTTACAGCCTTGCAAAAGCGAAAGGTCGTTCCCCTATGCTGCGTCGTTCCATCCTCACCGCTGCTGCGCTTGGTTTGGCGGCCCCTGCCTTTGCACAGGCGCGCCCGCTTCGCATGATTATCCCCGTAGGCGTTGGCGGCGTGACGGATGTGGTGGGCCGCATCCTGGCGGATGCGCTGCAAACCCAGCTTGGCCGGCCGGTAGTGCCAGAAAATATCCCAGGCGCGGGCAGCACTGTGGGCGCGGCGGCGTTTCATCGCCTGCCGGCGGATGGTAATACGATTTTCATCGCCACCAATAACCACCCTGTAATGCGCGCGGTCTATCCGAATTTCCCGCATGACCCCGTGACGGATTTCATCCCCCTCGCACTGGTGGGCCGACAGCCCTTTGTGCTTGCGGTGCATCCGGATGTGCCGGCGCGGGATGTTGCTTCACTCCTTTCTTGGCTTTCGCAAAAGAAGGAAGAAGCGAATTACGGCGCGACCAATCCGGGGGCTACCAATCACCTCGCGGGCGAATTGTTCCGTCAGCTTTCCGGCACTAATTTTACCATCGTGCCCTATCGTACCGCGGCCAATGCGGTGCAGGATCTGCTCGCGGGGCGGATGAACCTGACCATTGATAGCCCAACCCTGCTGATGCCTCTGATGCGCGATGGCCGCGTGCGGGGCTTGGCCGTAAGTTCCGCCACACCATCCGATCTTGTGCCGGGCTTGCCAGCGCTCGCGCAGGTTGGTGTGCCTGGCTATGAAGTCACAGCCTGGCAGGTATTGTTCGCCAAGCCCGGCACGCCGGAAGAAGCACTCAGCGTCATTCGCGAAGCGACGTTGCGCGCGGTGGCAGACCCCGCAGTGAAACAGCGCCTGGCGGCGGCGGGTGTGGAGACCTGGCCCGATCCTTCCCCCGCCGCCGCAGCAGCGCATGTGCGGGCGGAAGTGACACGATGGGCGCCGATTGTCTCCCGCATGAATCTCGGGGGCTGAGCCATGGCTTATGAAGGCATTCGCGCGCGGCGCCCATTGATCATGGGGCGGCGCGGGGCGGTGGCAACCAACCATCCGGTCGCGACCGCGGCGGGGATGGAGATTCTGCGCGCCGGCGGCAATGCAGCCGATGCGGCGGTGGCGATTGCCCTCACGCTTGGCGTGGTGGAACCACATATGTCGGGGCTGGGTGGTGATGGTTTTTACCATGCCTGGAATGCGAAAACCGGCGCCAGCAACACCTATAACGGCACTGGCGCGGCGCCGGCGGCGGCCACCATTGCGCATTACCGCGCGGCGGGCGGCATTCCGGTGCAGGGCCCTCTTTCCATCCAAACACCCGGCATGGTTGCCGGCATTGCCGCGCTGCACGGCGCGGAAGGCAGCAAGCCCTGGGGCGCCTTGTTCGGGCCGGCCATTGAAGCAGCGCGGGATGGTTTCGCGGCGACCCATGCTTTGCGCCATTTCGCCGGCGAAAACCGCGCGCGGCTTTCGCCTGAGGCGCTGAGTGCCGCGCTGTTTCTGCCGGAAGGCAAACCGCCCGCTTTGGCGCATTTGCTGGTGCAGCCGGCCTTGGCGGCGACACTTCAACGCTTGGCCTCGGCAGGGCCGCAGGATTTCTATCAAGGTGGGCTTGCCAAGATGCTGGCCGCTGATCTGGAAAAGGCGGGCGCATTGGTGCGTGCAGCTGATCTGGCCGCCGTGACAGCGCTCATCGCACCGCCCATCGCTGTGCCCTATCGCGGTTTTGAATTGCGCCAGACACCGCCCAATTCCATGGGCTTCGCCATGGCGCAAATGGCGCGCATTCTGGATCGCTTTGACCTTGCCGCGCTTGGCTGGGGCAGCGCCGCGCTGATTCACCTGATGGTGGAAGCGAAAAAGCGCGCCTTCCTGGACCGCGAGGCCCATGCGGGTGCGGTGAAGCCGCCGCTTGATCTGCTGCTGTCAGCGGAACGTGCCGCAGAACACGCCGGCGCCATTACGGACCGCGCGGCGAAGCTGCCCGTACGCGCCATGGCGGAAGCCGACACCACCTATTTCTGCGTGGTCGATGCGGATGGCAATGCGGTTTCCGCCATTCAATCCATCAATTCCAGCTTCGGTTCCGGCGTGACCGGCGTTGAGACTGGCATCCTGTTCAATAACCGCATGTCTTACTGGCATTTGGATGAAGGCCACGCCAATGCGCTGGCCCCCGGCAAGCGCGTGCGCCACACCATGAATGCGCCCATGCTGATGAAGGGTGGCAAGCCCTGGCTGATTTTTGGCACGCCCGGCGCGGATCATCAGGTGCAGGTGAATACGCAGGTGCTGGTCGCTTGCGCCGATTTCGGCATGGACCCGCAACAGGCGCTGGAAGCACCGCGCTGGACATCTTCCCAACCCGGCCAAGAAAGCAATTACCCCCACGGCGGCGAGGATTTGCTGACCATCGAACGCGGCATGGGCGCTGAGGTGATCAGCGCCCTTGAAGCACGCGGCCACCGCGTGAAACCCGTGCCCGATCTGGAAGGCCCTTGCAGTGTGGAGGCCATTCGTGTGCTGGATAATGGCGTGCGCATGGCGGCATCCGATCCGCGCCGGGATGGCTGGGCTGGGGCCTGGTGATGGCCCCCTTGTCGCCGCCATCCGGTCAAGCCTAGGCTGGGATCGGGATGCTTCATTTTCTAAGACGCCGCTTGACGGTTGCGATACTGGTCGCGCTGACGGTGCTGACGTTGAGCTTCTTGCTCACGCGGCTATCGGGTGATCTTGCCATTTCCATTGCCGGCCCGAATGCGACGCAGGAGGATATTGAGCTTATCCGCCGCGCCTATGGGCTCGATCGGCCGCTCTGGGTGCAGTATTTCGATTGGCTCTGGCGTGCGCTGCAGGGCGATTTCGGCGATAGCTATATCTTCAAGACACGCGTGGCGCGCCTGATCATGGAACGCATGCCGATCACCATGTCCCTTGGGCTTTGCGGCTTGGCGATTGCGCTTTGTGTGGCGCTACCTTTGGGCATTCTGGCGGCAGTCAAGGAAAATACCTGGGTGGATCGCAGCGTGCTGATGGTGGCGCTGATTGGCCAGGCCATGCCTTCCTTCTGGCTTGGGCTGATCCTGATGGTGGTGCTGGGCTTGAACCTGGGCTGGCTGCCGATCTCGGGCACCGGGTCTTGGGAGCATTACGTCATGCCTTCCATCGTGCTGTCCTTTTCCGCCATCCCAGCGCTGATGCGCCTGACGCGCAGCGGCATGATCGAAGCGCTGGCTTCCGATTACATCCGAACCGCCCGCGCCAAGGGGCTGTCGCGGTTATCCATTCTGGTGAAGCACGGGTTTCGCAACGCGGCTATTCCGGTAGTCGCCATTGCCGCAGTGCAGCTTGGCTTCATGCTGGGCGGGTCCATTGTGATTGAAACGGTCTTCGCGCTGCATGGCGTTGGCTATCTGGCGTGGGAGAGTATCAGCAAGAACGACTTCCCCGTGGTGCAAGCCGTGGTGCTGGTATTGGCGCTGATTTATATCGGCCTGACGCTTTTGTCTGACCTGCTGAACGCGGTGCTTGATCCGCGCTTGAGGTCAGCATGAGCACGCTGTTGCAGCCCGCCGGCGCCAGTAACCGGCGGCGCATCTGGCTCAATGCTGGGGCGATTTTGGGCGCGGGCATTGTTGGCTTTGTGACCTTTGTCGCGATTTTCGCGCCCTGGCTGGCACCCTATGATCCTTTCACC
>CAMCEP010000219.1 GCA_945873675.1 Asaia bogorensis | reverse complement strand
GCGGCATCTCTCCGGCAAGGAAACCAGCCTGGAATTGGCACTCACGGGCCATATCGTACCAGAGCTTGAATGGGAAATCCTGAATATGACGGGGGTACCCCATGCAGCGTGAAGCCCCGGAAGGCCCAAGCCTACTGGCCACGGCGCGTGATGCGCTGTTGCAGGAGATTTTGCCCAAACTTTCCGGCAAGGATGCCTTCACCGCGCGCATGATCGCGAATGCCATGGCGATTGCAGCGCGAGAGGCAACGCAGGATGAGGCTTGGATGTCGGCCACGCGCGCCACGATGCAGCGCCTGACCGGTGCTGCTGACGAGCCAGACCGCGCCTTGGCTGCCGCCATTCGCGCGGGCGCCTATGATCCGGGCAGCGCGCATCACGCGGAAGTGGCGGCATTATTGCGTGAGGCAGCGCGGATGCGTTGCGCCATCAGTGCGCCACGGGTTTTGGGAAAGGGGTGACGCATGCAGGATGATCTGCCGAAAACCGCCGCCAATCACGTGCCGCTTTCCCCGGCTTCCTTCCTGCCGCGCGCGGCACATGTCTGGGGTAAGCGTGTCGCCATTATTCATGGCGCGCGGCGCATCACCTATGCGCAGTTTCTGGACCGCAGCCGGCGCTTGGCTTCCGCGCTACGTCAGGCGGGTATTGCGCCGGGCGATGTTGTGGCAGCGCTTCTGCCGAATATTCCGGAAATGCTGGAAGCACATAACGCCGTGCCCATGGCGCATGCGGTGCTCTGCCCCATCAATACGCGGCTGGATGCGCCGACAGTGCGCTTCATTCTGGTCCATTCGGGCGCCAAGATTCTGCTGCTGGACCGTGAATTTGCCGCGCTCGTGAATACAGCCCTGGAAGGTCAGGAAAGCGCGCCGCGCATTATCATCGTTGATGATCCCGAAGGCCCAGTTGGCGCCGAAATTGAAGCAACAGCTTATGAGGATTTCATCGCCGGCGGTGATCCTGCCTTTCCTGTGGTGCCGCCACCAGATGAATGGGCGGCGATTTCGCTTTCCTATACATCTGGCACCACGGGTGACCCCAAGGGTGTGGTGGTGCATCATCGCGGTGCTTACCTCAATGCCTGCGGCAATGCGTTATCCTTTGGGTTGAATGCGCAAAGCGTCTATCTTTGGACGCTGCCCATGTTTCATTGCAATGGTTGGACCTATACCTGGGCTGTCACGCTGCAAGGCGGTACGCATATCTGCCTGCGTCGCATAGAGCCTGCGCGGATTTTCGCCCTGATTGCTGAACATGGCGTCACGCATCTTTGCGCCGCGCCGGTGGTGTTGACCATGTTGATCCATGCGCCGGAAGATCAGCGTCGCAGCTTCGCGCATCGCGTGGGGATTGCCACTGGCGGCGCGGCGCCGCCCTCCCCGGTGATCGCGGCCATGGAGAACCTCGGCTTCGATGTCACGCATCTTTATGGCCTGACGGAATGCTACGGCCCTTCATTGCTTTGCGCCTGGCAGCCAGGCTTGCATGACCTGCCTTTAGCGGAAAAAGCCGCCTTCATGGCGCGGCAAGGTGTTGCCTTGCCAACGTTGGAAGAAGCGACCGTGATCAATACCGAAACGGGTGCGGCTGTGCCGGCCGATGGCGCGACAATTGGTGAAATTGCGCTGCGCGGCAATACCGTGATGAAGGGTTATTTGCGAAACCCCAAGGCAAATGCAGCGGTCTTTGTGGATGGTTGGTTCCGTACCGGTGATTTGGGTGTGCTGCACCCCGATGGCTATATCGAAGTCAAGGACCGGGCCAAGGATATTGTGATCTCGGGCGGTGAGAATATCAGCAGCCTTGAAGTCGAAGAAACGCTCTATCGCCATCCGGATGTGATGGAAGCAGCCGTGGTGGCACACCCAGATGAAAAATGGGGCGAAGTGCCGCATGCTTTCATCACGCTGAAGCCGGGCGCTGCGGAAAATCGAGATGCGATAAATGCTTTTTGCCGCGCCAATCTGGCGGGCTTTAAGGTGCCGCGCCACATCACCTTCGGCCCGCTACCCAAAACCGCAACAGGCAAAATCCAGAAATTCGAATTGCGCGCCCGGGTGCGCGGTGGCTGAGGTATCATGACAGAAACCCCAAAGCCTGGCGCGCTGACCGGGCTTCGCGTGATTGATCTGACCCGCGTGGTGGCCGGCCCGCTTTGCGCACAAATGCTGGGCGATCTAGGCGCCGAAATCGTCAAGCTGGAACGCCAGGGCAATGGCGATGATCTGCGCGCGCTCGGCCCGCCCTTTGTGCCGGGGAGTGATGACAGCACCTATTTTACCTCGCTCAATCGGAACAAGCGCTCGCTCAGCCTGGATTTCACCCAAGCGGAAGGGGCGACGATCCTGAAGCGCATCGTGGCGAAGGCGGATGTGCTGATCGAAAATTTCCGCACCGGCACGCTGGCACGCTATGGCCTGGGCTATGAGGATTTGCGCGCTATCAATCCGCGCCTGGTCTATTGTTCCGTGACAGGCTTTGGTCAGGATGGGCCTTACGCGCATCGCTCGGGTTATGATTTTGTGGCGCAAGCCATGGCTGGGTTGATGGAAGTAACCGGTGAGGCCGATGGCAAGCCAGGCGGCGGTCCGCAGCGTGTTGGTGTGCCGGTTGCAGATATGTTCACGGGCTTTGCCGCGACAGTTTCCATCCTTGCCGCGCTACGGCATCGCGATCAGACCGGTGAGGGGCAGTATTGCGAAGTCTCGCTCTATGAAACGATGGTGTCGTTGATGCAGGCGCCGATGACGTCCTGGCTGAATGCCGGCAAGCTGATGCAGCGCACCGGCAATGATGCGGTGGTAGCAGTGCCTTACGGCGTGTTTCAGGGATCGGACGCAAAATTCGTCATCGGCGTTTTGAATGATCGTGAATTTGTCAGGCTGGCCGCAGCACTGGGCCATCCCGCATGGGCAGAGGATGAGCGTTTCCGCCGCGCCCGCGACCGTGCGGCCAATCGCGATTTGTTGCTTGGCATGATGCATGATGTCCTGCGCCATAGGCCACGGGCGGAATGGTTGGCGGTGCTGGAAGATGCCAAGATTACCTCTGGCCCCATCAATACCGCCGCCGATGTGGAAGCCGATCCACATGCCAAGGCCCGCGGACTGATAGTGGAAATACCGCATCATGCGGGCGGGCGCGTGCGGGTGCCGGCATCACCCTTGCGGCTTGCTGCAACGCCGGTCGCCTATCGCTACGGCATCCCTGCACCTGGGGAGCATACGGATGCAGTGCTGCGTGAATTCGCCGAAATGACCGAAGAAGAAATCGCCGCGGCACGCGCCGCCGGCGTTTTGTAAGGGGGCTACACCATGGCTGGTCTTCGTTTCGATTTGCGTGATGCGCCAGAAGGTGCGGCGGCGCTGCGTGCGGAAGTTCGCGAATTTCTTGCAGGACACGCAGAAGAATTTACGCCGGAAATCCGCGCCCGATCCTGGATGGGGTTTGACCGGAATTTCACCCGCGCTGTCGGCGCCAAGGGTTGGATTGGCATGTGCTGGCCGCGCGAATTTGGCGGCGCGGAACGCAGCTTTCTGGAACGCAATATCGTGCTCGAAGAAATGCTCGCCGCCGGCGCACCGGTGGGCGCGCATTGGATCGGGGATCGGCAATCCGGTCCGTTGATCCTCAGGCTCGGCACGGAAGATCAGAAGCGCCACTTCCTGCCGCGCATCGCCAGCGGTGAATACGCGTTTTGTATCGGCTTGTCGGAACCTGATTCGGGGAGTGATCTGGCATCGCTCCGCACCAAGGCGGAAAAGGTGGATGGCGGCTGGAAACTGAATGGCCGGAAGATTTGGACCACCTTCGGGCATCTTTGTGATTGGATGATTGCGTTGGTGCGCACCTCTCCTGCACCGGAAGGTGGCGCGCGGCATATTGGGCTTTCGCAAGTGCTGGTAAATCTGCGCGCACCTGGCGTGCATATTCGCCCAATCCGCGACTTGGTGGGCGAAAAAGGTTTTAATGAAATCACCTTCGATGATGTGATGCTGCCAGAAGATGCGCTGGTGGGGCAGGAAGGCGCGGGCTGGGCGCAAGCCACCAGCGAATTGGCGTTTGAGCGCAGCGGGCCAGACCGGTATTTGTCATCACATCCTTTGTTGGAAGCAGCGATGTCAACGCTGCAGCAGGATGGCGCTGCGGCGCCTGCGCTTGGCCGGCAAGTCGCGCGGCTTTGGGCGCTGCGCAATATGTCGGTGGCGGTGGCTGGGATGTTGGAAGATGGGCAGGATCCGGTGCGGCAGGCAGCGCTGGTCAAGGATTTGGGCAATGATTTCGAACAGGCTTTGCCCAATGTGGTGCGTGATCTGATCGCGACCGAGGACATGCCAGAGGATATCCGCCGCATGCATGCCTATCTGACGCAGATTGTGCCGACCTTTTCCTTGCGCGGTGGCACACGGGAAATCATGCGCGGTATTATCGCGCGCGAATTGGGGCTGCGCTGATATGGCAAGCGAAATCGCAACGGAACTCGCCGAACAGGCGGATCGCGCGCTGACGGATGCGGCGGATGTGGCGGTGCTGCGCAGCCTGGAAGCCGGCACCTGGCCTGCTGCTACCTGGGATTCCATGGCGGCGCTTGGCCTGAATGGCGCGCTGGTGGCGGAAGATGCGGGCGGTGTTGGCCTGGGCTTCAGCGATGTGGCGCCGTTATTGGAAGTGTTGGGCCGCCACGCCGCGCCCGTGCCGCTGGCGGAGAGCATTTTCGGCAATGCCTTGTTGGCGGTAGCGGGCATCACGCCGCCCGAAGGCGCGCTGAGTTTTGGCGCGCGCAATGGCGCCATTCCCTGGGGGCGCCATGCCGGCCATGTTGCGCTGCTTGATGGAGCGCGCATCGCGCTTTACCCGGCTGCCGCGCTCGCTTGGGAAGAAGCCGGCAATATCGGCCATGAGCCGCGGGATCGGGCGCGTATCATCGGCGCACCCATCGCGGAAGCGGTTTTGCCTAATGGCTGGGGCGCGGAAGCGGGCTTGCTTTGCACCGCACTGATGCGCTCGGCCCAGATTGCCGGTGCCATGCAGGCGGCGCTGGCG
>CAMCEP010000218.1 GCA_945873675.1 Asaia bogorensis | reverse complement strand
GCAGGTTGCGGTCGCGGATTTGGCCTTCAATATCATCCCGCAATTTGCCCGAAGCGGGCGCGCGGTTCAGCAGCAGGCGGAAGGGCCGCCTTTCCTGCTTGGCCAGATCAAGCGTCGCATCCATTGACCAAAGATCGGCGGCAGAGGGCTGCAAGGGCACCAGCACCAGATCGGCACCCCGAATGGCAATCTTGGCATCGGTGTCATCATGGGGTGCGGTATCCAGCAGCACGAAATCCTGATCCCGCTTTAGCCTTTCCAGTGTGGCGGGCAGGCGCCAGCCGGTCGGTGCCTCAAAATGCAGCGTATGGGCCTTTTTGCTCGCGCCGCGCTGCTGGTCCCAGCGCGCCAGGCTGCGTTGCGGGTCTATGTCCAAAAGCCCGACGCGATGGCCCGATTCCGCCAAAGCGGCGGCCAGATTAGCCGCCACGGTGGATTTGCCGGCGCCGCCCTTGCGTTGGGCAATGGCGATAACGAAGGCCATGCACGACTCCAATTTCCCTATAAATCTTATAGCAGCTTGGCACTGCCCTTGATCCAGCCCATGCCGTTGCCTGACGGATGGGGTATAAATCCACTATGGCGCGCCCTTATCCGACCGAATTGCTGACCCCGACTGAGATGGCGCGCGCCGATGCGGCTGCACTGGCGGCCGGTATGCCAACCGAAACCCTGATGGAAGCGGCGGGCAGGGCGGTGGCGCGCGCCATTCGCGCCCGGTTTCGCCCCTGCCGCATGCTGGTGCTGGCCGGCCCCGGCAATAATGGAGGGGATGGCTATGTCGCCGCGCGCTATCTGGAACAGGCGGGCTGGCCCGTTTCGGTCGCAGCGCTGGCACCGCCTAGCCCCGGCACGGCGGCGGCAATAGCAGCGGCGCGCTGGCATGGCCCCATGGTGGCCTTCCGTGAAGCCGAGGTCGCCCGCGCCGGCCTGGTTGTGGACGCACTATTCGGCGCTGGCCTGACCCGCCCGCTGGCGCCCGAGGTGATCCAAGTGCTGCAAGCGCTCCGCGCCCCCTTGGTCGCGGTGGATGTGCCATCGGGGCTGGATGGCGCCACGGGTCAGGTTTTCGGCTTCGCGCCAGAGGCCGCGCTCACCATCAGCTTCTTCCGCCTTAAGCCCGGCCATGTGCTGCTGCCGGGTCGGGCGCTTTGCGGCGAGACCTTGCTCGCCGATATCGGTCTGCCAGAGGCCGTCTTACAGGAAATCGCACCGCGCTGCTGGCGTAATCATCCCTCGCTTTGGCGCCTGCCAGCGCTTGAGGTCAGCGCGCATAAATACACGCGCGGGCATCTGAGCATTCTGGCTGGCGCCACCATGCCAGGCGCGGCACGGCTGGCAGCGATAGCGGCGCGGCGGCTTGGCGCGGGGCTGGTTACACTCCATGCCGAAAATCCAGACCTTGCGCCGCTGCTGCGTGCTGATGCGCCTGGCCAATTGGTCAGCGATGCAACGCTTGAAGCGCTGCTGGCGGATACGCGGCGCAGGGTATGGCTCGCCGGGCCTGGGCTTCTGCCGCATGACGCCACGCACAGCGCCATGCGCAGCATCCTCGCCTCAGGCAAAACCCTGGTGGCGGATGCCGGGGCGCTCTCCGCCGCTGCCGGTGCGCCTGATTTGCTGCGCGGTGCGGCGGTGATCACGCCCCATATCGGCGAATTCATCCGCCTATTTGGCGCGCTGGGCGCGGATCGCCTGGCCGCTACGCGGGCCGCCGCGGCGCGGCTTGGCACGGTGGTGGTGCTGAAGGGCCCGGATAGCATCATCGCCGCGCCAGATGGCCGCGTGATCATCAATGACAATGCACCGCCAAGCCTTGCCAGCGCCGGCACGGGCGATGTGCTGGCCGGTGCCATCGCTGCCTTGCTCACGCAGGGCATGCCGGCCTTCGATGCTGCTGCCGCCGCTGTTTGGCTGCATGGCGCCGGCGCGGCCGCTGGCCCCGCTGGGCTGATCGCCGAAGATTTGCCGCGCTTGATGGCAGAAGCGCGGCGCGGCCTTTCCAACTGAACGCGTTCACGCCTGCGTTAGCAACGCAAATTTTCTTTGTTTGTTGACCCTTGTTTCGATAGGCTCCCTAAAAAAGGGGATCGGTATTTAATGTCCGACATCGCCATCGAAGCCGGGCTTATGGATCGCGCCATGCGGCGCGTTGCGTCCTTCTGGCGTGACCTTGCAGGGGCGGTGCAACGCAGCCCCACCGCTTTCAGTGATTTCGCCGAGGAATTCCGGGAATGCTTGCAAGCCCGCGGGGGCGAGGTTTCGGCACGCAAACGCGCGGCCGCGCTGGCTGAGCGTTATCGTGGTTTGGATGAAGCAGGCAAACTCGGTTTTCTGCGTGCCCTTGCGGCGTTTGATTCCGATGCTCTGGCGGTAACGCGCGCTATTGAAAAACTCAGCACCGCGCCGGATGCGGCGGTCCGCGCCATCGCCCTTGCGGGGCTCCGCCGCGCCTTGGAACCGCCGCGCCTGAAGCTACTCACCGCCTTTGCTGCCATTCCTGATGGTGTGAAGTTCCTGGTGGAAATGCGCGCGGATTTACTGCGCCTCAAGGATCATGAACCGCTGTTACAGGCGCTGGAGACTGACCTGAAAGGCTTGCTCGCTTCCTGGTTCGATGTGGGCTTTCTGGAATTGCGCGCCATTGACTGGAAATCGCCCGCCGCTTTGCTGGAAAAGCTGGTGCAATATGAAGCGGTACATCGCATCCGCACCTGGCGCGATTTGCGCAATCGGCTTGATTCGGACCGGCGCTGCTACGCCTTCTTCCATCCGCGCATGCCAGATGAGCCGCTGATTTTCGTGGAAGTCGCGCTGGAACGTGGCATGGCCGCCAGTGTGCAAAAGCTGCTCGATGAAAAGGCGCCGTTGCAGGATGCCGGGCAGGCGGATACGGCAGTATTTTATTCCATCAACAACTGCCAGCGCGGCTTGGATGGCATTTCCTTTGGCAATTTCCTGATCAAGCGCGTGGTGGAATTGCTCGCCGCCGAATTGCCGAAGCTCAAGACCTTTTGTACGCTCTCCCCCATGCCGGGCTTTCGCAGCTGGCTCCAGAAAAGCGCGCGCGATGGTGATGCGTTGCTGACCACCGAAGAAGAAGCCAACCTCACCACAGCCTTGAACGATGGCACGACGCTTGATTTCCCGAAGTTGCTCGCGGACCGCGCCTGCCTCAAGCAGGAAACGCTTGCGCGCGCCATGGCGCCCATCCTGATCCGGCTTGGCGCGCGTTACCTGCTGAAGGAAGCGCCGGCGGGCAGGGCAGGGCGTGCGCTTGATCCCGTGGCGCATTTCCACCTTTCCAATGGCGCGCGCGTCGAAAGGCTCAATTGGCGCGCTGACGTCTCGGAGAATGGTCTTCGCCAATCCTGCGGCCTGATGGTGAATTACCTCTATGATCCGGCGAGCATCGAAAACAATCACGAAGCCTATGTGGGGGATGGCCAGCGCGCGGCCTCAGGCGGGCTGAAGCGGCTTGTAAAGACCTGATTTCCCCCTTCCGTCACGGCGGCCAAACCGCCATATTGTCCGAAGTTTGTCGGGGGAATGGATCATGACAGTGCAAGGCAAGGGCAAGGCCCGCCATTTGCCGGGTAGCGCCCGGCGGAAAGACATGCTGCATGCGCTGGAGCAGAAGCTGCTTTGGCTTTCCTCCTGGATGATCCATCACGCCAATCATATCCGCCCCAATCGGGATGGGCTGAAGGTGGGCGGGCATCAGGCGTCTTGCGCTTCCTGCATTTCCATCCTGACCGCGCTTTACTTCGACATCCTGAAGCCAGCCGATCGCGTGGCGGTGAAGCCGCATGCGGGGCCGGTTTTCCACGCCATCAATTACCTGCTGGGCCGGCAGCAACGGGAAAAGCTGGAAACGCTGCGCCAATTCGGCGGCATTCAGCCCTATCCGTCGCGCGTGAAGGATGGGTCAGAGATTGATTTCTCGACCGGTTCTGTTGGCCTTGGCGTGGCACTCGCGTCTTTCGGGTCGCTTGTGCAGGATTATGTGCATCTGCATCGCATGGCGCCTGAGGGCATCCCGCCAGGCCGGCATGTCGCCGTGGTGGGCGATGCCGAATTGGATGAGGGCAATATCTACGAAGCCCTGTTGGAAGGCTGGAAGCACGATATCCGCAATGTCTGGTGGGTCGTGGATTACAACCGCCAATCGCTCGATTCCGTCGTGCCGGACAGGCTTTTCGGCCGTATCGAGGGCCTGTTCCGCGATATGGGTTGGAATGTCGTCACGCTCAAATACGGCCGCAAGCTGGAAGCGGCCTTTGCCCGACCAGATGGCGATCAATTGCGCCGCTGGATTGATGATTGCCCGAACAGCCTCTACGCCGCGCTGACCTTCCAAGGGGGTGCTGCCTGGCGCGCTGCCATTCTGGCCGATCTTGGTCGCGTCGCCGGTATTCGCGCCATTATTGACCCGCTTTCGGATGATGAGCTTTCCGCGCTCATGAACAATCTCGGCGGGCATGACATTGAAACCCTGACCGAGGCCTTCCGCGCCCAGGATGCGGCGGGCGATCAGCCCACCTGCTTCATTGCCTATACCATCAAGGGCATGGGCCTGCCCTTCGCCGGGCATAAGGATAATCACGCCGGGCTGATGACGAAGGAGCAGATGGAAGGCTTCCGCGCCGCCATGCGCATCCGCCCCGGCCATGAATGGGATGAATTCGAAGGGCTTGATGTGCCCGAGGAAGAATTGCGCGACTTCCTGGCCAGTATTGATTTTGCGAAGCTCCTATCTCCCCAGGGCCGCGCCCTGCAATCACCCGTGATCCATGTGCCGGACCGCTTCCCTGCGCCGCGCGTACCGGCGGGGCGCAAGCACTCCACCCAGGCCGCCTTTGGCGAGATTTTGGCTGAGATCGGGCGCGGGCAGGGGGAGAATGCCGAACTCGCCAAGCGCATCGTCACCACCAGCCCGGATGTGACGGTTTCCACCAACCTCGGGCCTTGGGTGAACCGGCGCGGTATTTTTGACCGCCATAAAAAGAATGACGTGTTCCGCGATGCCAAGCTGGCCTCTGCCCAGCGCT
>CAMCEP010000217.1 GCA_945873675.1 Asaia bogorensis | reverse complement strand
CAGGCGGTCTCGGCAAACGCCGGGGTCATCCAAGCACGTTCCCCGGTACAGCCGGTGGATGTGTTGCGCGGTAATGGTCAAGGGCAAAGCGCTCAGCGCTCCCTGGAAGCCGTCCCGCCCGAGCCGTCAAAGCCGATGCCGCGCGGGTCACTACTCGACCTTCGGGTTTGAAATCGGCTCCAGCCCTAAATTCTTTTTTGTTGAATAGTGGCGCCGTTACTTGCCGTTGAGCGCCGCGATCACGCCCGCCATAGCAGACTGAAACATTTCAGGCGTCAGTCGCCGGGTTGAGGTATTGTAGCGGCTCACATGATAGGAATCGGCCAGGATCAGCCCATCGGGCAGACGATGCCGCGCGCCATGGGTAAAGGCGAAGCGCGAAGCCGGAATGCCCTTGGCGCGAAGCAGCGCATTATGCGCGACCACCCCCAAAGCGAGCACCACACGCAGGGCCGGCATGCCAGCAAGCTCGGCCTTCAGGAAGTCATTGCATGCGCGGATTTCGACGGGTAGCGGCAGGTTTTCTGGCGGCACACAGCGCACCGCATTGGCAATGCGGCAGCCGGTCAACTCCATGCCATCCTTCGGGTCTTCGCCATAGGCGCCGCGGGCCAGGCCATATTCCAGCAAGGTCGTGTAAAGCAGCTTGCCGGCATAATCCCCGGTGAAGGGCCGCCCGGTGCGGTTGGCGCCGCGCACCCCAGGCGCCAGGCCCAATACCAGCAATGGCGCTTCACGCGGGCCCCAGGATGGGACGGGCGCGTTATGCCAGCCTGGTTCCTTCGCCCGATTGGCGGCGCGATATTCGGCAAGCCTTGGGCAGAGCGCGCAATCGCGCCCTGGTGCTGAAACGGTAGTAGCTCTCATTCAGGCTCGATATCCGGCGCCTCACCATAGGGGTCGGCAGGGGTGATGCGGCTGGGTCTTGCCGCGGCAGCCGGTGGCGGGGCGGCAGGGCGCGGGCGGGCTTCGGCCGGGGCGCGGCGGGCGATCTCAGGCCCAATATCGGCCAATTCCAGAAAGCCATCAGCCTGACGGCGCAATTCATCGGCGATCATGGGCGGCTGGCTTTCCATGGTGGAGACCACTGTCACCTTCACGCCCTGGCGCTGCACGGCTTCCACCACGCGGCGGAAATCGCCATCGCCGGAAACCAGCACCGCATGATCCAGATGCGGCGCCAATTCCATCATATCCACCGCCAATTCGATATCCATATTGCCCTTGATGCGCCGGCGCCCGGTGGGGTCCGCCTGTTCCTTGGCGGGCTTGGTCACCACGCGCCAGCCATTATAGGCCAGCCAATCCGTCAGCGGGCGAAGCGGGGAGTAATCCTCGGTCTCGATCAGCGCGGTATAGTAGCAGGCGCGCACCAGATAGGTGGAACCGCCGAAAAACCGCAGCATGGCCGCGAAATCAATCTCGAACCCGAGGGCCCTTGTGGCGTAATAGAGATTGGCGCCATCAACAAACAGGCCAACGCGTTCCGGGCCGGCCTGGCGCCGAGCAACATGAGCAGACATCAAATGATCCTCAATGGGTTGAAATCAGTGATCAAATACGGACAGTTTTGTTACACCAAAAAAGCGACGCTGTCATGTCCGGTATCCTGATAGCCATTGGCGCGAACCTGCCGGCGGGTGATGGGGCGCCGCCGCTTGAAAGCTGCAAGGCAGCGCTGGCCGCGCTTGCTGCCCTGCCGGGGCTCAGCCTGGTGGCAGCGTCCCGCTGGTGGGAAAGCGCGCCGATCCCGCCCAACCCAGCCGCGCCGCGCTATGTGAATGGGGTCGCGCTGCTGGAAGGCGTGGCTGAGCCCGCGGGCTTGCTCGCCGCGCTGCAAGCCATTGAAAACGCCGCCGGACGCACCCGCCCCTACCCTAATGCGCCGCGCGTCTTGGACCTGGATATCATTGATCTGGATGGGCTGGTGCGGGATGCGCCGGACCCGATGCTGCCCCATCCGCGTGCCCATCTGCGCGGCTTTGTTTTGTATCCCCTGGCCGAGGTGGCGCCTGGCTGGGTGCATCCACGCCTCAAGCAACCCGTCGCCGCGCTGATCGCGGCCCTGCCGGCGCAGGATTTGCGGCCCATCATTCCCGCCTGACGCCCCAGGCGCTTGAAATCCTTGCAAAGCGGCGCCGGGGCGACTATTTGAACCAAAGAACCGGTCCAGCCGGGCGCCCGGCCCCCGCCGCGCGCCCCTTTTGTCTTTGGAGCCCTCATGGCGCGCGTTACCGTTGAAGACTGCATCGAAAAGATCCCGAATCGCTTTGAACTCGTGCTGATGGCCGCGCAGCGTGCGCGCAATATCAGCCGGGGCGAGCAGATCGCGGTGGATCGGGACAATGACAAGAACCCGGTCGTGGCTTTGCGTGAAATCGCCGAGGAAAAGGCCGATCTTCCTTCACTGGAAGCTGATTTGATCAGATCCTTGCAGCGTGCGCCGGAACCGGAGCCCGCCGAGGAAGAAGTGATTGACCTGATCGCCACTGATGAAAACATCTTCGGCATCATGGATGTGCAGGAAGAAGCCCTGCCGGACGCCGGCGCCGAAGACATGGCGCCCGATGATCTGGAAGCCGCCATCGCTGCCGAGCTTGGCGGCAAACGATAGGAATGCCGATGGGGCGAAGCAACAGCACCCGCTTCCCCCCGGATTTCCCCCGCGCGCCTGAAGGTCTGGCTGCGGGGCGCGCCCTTTCGCCCGGCGCTGAGCTTGCCTCCCACGTTACTGCTTATGATCCGCGCGCTGATGCGGCGCTGATCACCTCCGCCTATGACATTGCGGCCGAAGCCCATGCGCCGCAGCGCCGCGATGATGGGCAGCCTTACATTGTTCATCCGCTTGCGGTTGCGGAAATCCTGGCGGGGTATCGGCTTGATACCGGGTCCATCATTACCGCGCTATTGCATGACACGGTTGAGGATACGTCGCTCAAGCTTGGCGATATTGAAACCCGCTTCGGCAAGGAAGTGGCGCGGCTGGTGGATGGCGTCACCAAGCTGACGCGGCTTGAACTGCAATCCGAACGCACAAAGCAGGCTGAGAATTTCCGCAAACTTGTGCTGGCGATGAGCGAGGATATCCGCGTGCTGCTGATCAAGCTCGCGGATCGGCTGCATAATATGCGGACCATCTCCGGCATGCCGCAGCCGGAACGCCGCCGCAAGCAGGCGCGGGAGACGCTGGAAATCTACGCGCCGCTGGCGGAACGCATCGGCATGGATGCGCTGAAGACGGAATTGGAAACCCTTTCCTTCCGCGAAATGAATGCGGAAGCCTGGCAGACCATCGCCGCGCGGCTGACCTATCTGCGCGGACAGGGCGCCGATTTGATCGAGGAGATCGAGGCTGATCTGCGCCGTGTTTTCGCCGATGCTGGCGTGACGTTGGTGGATATTCAGGGGCGGGAGAAATCGCCCTATTCCATCTGGCTCAAGATGCAGAAAAAGAATGTCGCCTTCGAGCAATTATCCGACATCATGGCCTTTCGCATCATCGTGCCGGAAAAGGGTGATTGCTACGCGGCACTTGGCGCCATTCATTCCGCCTATCGCGTGGTGCCGGGCCGCTTCAAGGATTGGATTTCAACGCCGAAGACGAATGGTTATCAAAGCCTGCATTCCGGTGTGACCGTGCCGGAACGGCGCAACGCCAAGATCGAAGTGCAAATCCGCACCAAGGAAATGCATGATATTGCGGAAAACGGCGTCGCTGCGCATTGGAGCTATAAGCAAGGCCCCGCATCCGGGCGCGATCAGAAGCGCTATCCTTGGGTGCGCGATCTGCTCGAAATCTTGGAAAATGCGGCAGAGCCTCAGGAATTTCTGGAACATACCAAGCTTGAACTGCATCGCGATAGGGTTTTTTGCTTCACGCCCAAGGGTGACCTGATCGAATTGCCGCGCGGCGCCACGCCGGTTGATTTTGCCTATGAAGTACATAGCCAGGTGGGCGACAGCACGGTCGGCGCCAAGGTGAATGGCAAGATCGTACCACTGCGCCATGTGCTGGAAAATGGCGATCAGGTGGAAATCATCACCGCACGCGGCGGAACGCCCAATCCGGGGTGGGAGCGTTTTGTTGTCACCGCCAAGGCGCGCGCGCGCATCCGCCGCGTCACGCACGCGCGCCAGCGTGCGGAGCAGCGCGAAGAAGGGCGCAGCGCCATCGCTAAGGCCTTTCGCGCGGCTGGGCTCGATTTTTCGGAAAAGCTTGCTGAACCCGCGCTCAAGCCGCTGAAGCAGGCGGATTTTGAGGCGATGTGCGTGGCGGTTGCCACCAGCAACCTCTCGCCGCGCGATGTGCTGAATGCCGCGGTGCCGGAATTGCGCGCCGCCGCCCGTGGGGCGGACCCGCTGCCGCTCGCCCGGCCACGCGGGCGGCTGGGCGCCGGGCCAACACTGATGCCAGGCAAGGCGGAACGCCAATCATCTGCCAAGCGCGATGCGGCGCTTGGGGTGCGGGGCCTGGTGACGGGCATGGCAGTCAGCTTCGCAGGCTGCTGCCACCCTCTGCCCGGGGACCGGATTCTGGGTATTGTCACGACCGGGCGTGGGGTCACGATCCATCGCCAGGATTGCCACGGCTTAGAGGCCTTTGCCGCCACACCCGAACGCTTCATTGATGTGGATTGGGATTATGATGGCGCGACCAAGGGCACCCATGTCGCGCGGGTTGAACTGGTCGCGGAAAATCGCCCGGATGCGCTTGCAGGCGTGACCACGGCCATCGCCCGGCAGGAAGGGGTGGTGAATAGCCTGCGCATCGCCAACCGGGCCGAGGATTGGTGCGAAGTGCTGGTGGATGTGGAAGTGCGCGATATTTCCCACCTGACTGCCGTGCTGGCGGCGCTGCGCGCCTGTCCGGGCGTCACGCAGGTAGAACGCGGCAAGGGATAGGGCAGCGCATGATCATCGGCATCGGGTCGGATATTCTGGATATCCGGCGCATTGAACGCACCATTGAACGCCATGGGGACCGCTTTCTGGAGCGTATCTTCACCACGGCCGAGCGTGCCAAGGCGGAAAAGCGCACGGAACGCATCCGCGCCGCC
>CAMCEP010000216.1 GCA_945873675.1 Asaia bogorensis | reverse complement strand
CAGCCATGCGGTGCTGGCACTGCTTGATCGCGGTGATGAGGTTGTGGTGCTGGATGACCTCAGCCAAGGCCATCGCGCTGCCGTCCCTTCTGCCGCGACTTTGGTGCAGGCAGCATTGGCGGATCGCGCGGAACTCGCGCGGGTTTTCGGCAATTGGCGCTTTGATGCGGTCCTGCATTTCGCGGCCCTTTCCCTGGTGGGGGAAAGCATGAAATCGCCCATGCATTACTTGGCGGAAAACCTCGGCAATAGCGTGCGGCTGATTGAAGCGGCGGTCGAAGCCGGGTGCATGCGCTTCGTGCTGTCTTCCACCGCGGCGCTTTTTGGCAAGCCGGAACGCATCCCTATTGATGAGGATTGCCCCGTCGCCCCCGGCAATCCCTATGGCGAAAGCAAGCTGATGGTGGAAACCGCGCTTGCCTGGGCGGAACGCATCCACGGGCTGCGCTACGCGGCGCTGCGCTTTTTTAACGCGGCTGGTTCAGACCCCGCCGGGCGTGCGGGGGAAGATCACACCCCCGAAACCCATCTGGTGCCGCTTGCGATTGATGCAGCCCTTGGCCGGCGTCCGGCGCTGACGGTGTTTGGCGATGATTACCCAACGCCAGATGGCACCTGCATTCGCGATTATGTGCATGTGACTGATTTGGCGGATGCGCATCTGCGCGTGCTAGCGCGCCTCGAATCCCATGGGTCCTGCCGCTATAATATCGGCAATGGCGAAGGCCATTCGGTGAAGCAGGTGCTGGGCGCCATTGAACGCGTGAGCGGCCGTGCCGTGCCGCATAGCATCGGGCCGCGCCGCGCTGGTGATCCCGCCGTGCTGGTGGCGGCGAGTGAAAGGCTGCGGCACGAAACCGGCTGGGCGCCGCGCTTTGGCGATATTGATGAAATTGTCCGCACCACCTGGGCCTGGCGGGAAGCCCATCCCAAGGGTTACGGGGACCGCTGACTCCCGGGGCATAACCCCTTGATCACGCGCAAGAATTAAAATTTTCTTAGAAATGGCCGGGCGCGCAACCACGGGCTCTGCCCACTTGCCCTTCGCCCCCCCTGGTGCGACAAAGCGGGCGTAATTCTCAAAACATTCAAAGCGGCCCTAACGGCCCAGGCTATGGAAGGTAACAGCATGTCAGAACTCGAAATCGTCTGGACCAAGGTAGATGAGGCGCCGGCCCTGGCGACTTATTCCCTGCTGCCCATCGTGGAATCCTTCGTGGGTGTCGCCGGCGTGAAAATGAGCCTCAAGGATATATCGCTGACCGGGCGCATCCTGGCCAATTTCCCCGAAAACCTGACGCCTGAGCAAAGGGTGAATGATGAATTGGCCGAACTCGGCAAGCTCGCGCTGAAGCCGGAAGCCAATATCATCAAGCTGCCGAATATCTCGGCCTCGGTGCCGCAGCTCAAGGCTGCGATCAAGGAATTGCAGGGCAAGGGCTATAAGGTGCCGGATTATCCGGACAACCCCACGAATGACGCCGAGCGCGAAATCCGCGCCCGTTACGGCAAGGTGCTGGGCAGTGCCGTGAACCCGGTGCTGCGTGAAGGCAATTCAGACCGCCGCGCGGCAGGTGCCGTGAAGCAATATGCGCGCAATAATCCGCATAAGATGGGCGCCTGGTCGAAGGATTCCAAATCCCATGTCGCCTATATGCCGGGCGGGGATTTCTATGGCTCGGAAGTGGCGACCACCATCACGGCGGCCACCAATGCGCGCATTGAATTGGTCGCGAAGGATGGCAGCGTCACGGTGCTGAAGGCCAAGACACCTTTGATCGCGGGCGAAATCATTGACGCGTCGGTGATGAGCCGGAAGGCACTCCGCGCTTTCCTTGCGGAACAGATTGATGCCGCGAAGCGCGAAGGGGTGCTGTTTTCCGTGCACCTCAAGGCCACCATGATGAAGATCTCCGATCCCATCCTGTTCGGCCATGCGGTTTCGGTTTTCTTTGCTGATGTGTTCCAACGGCATGGCGCCACGCTGACCCGCCTTGGCGTCAATCCGAATAACGGCGTTGGCGATATGCTTGCCAAGATCGAAACCCTGCCAGAGGCTGAGAAGGCCGCGATCCTGGGCGATATTGACGCGACTTATAAGGCACGCCCGGCGCTTGCCATGGTGAATTCCGACCGTGGCATCACCAATCTGCATGTCTCGAGCGACACGATCATTGACGCTTCCATGCCGGCCATGATTCGTGAATCGGGCAAGATGTGGGGCCCGGATGGCAAGCTGCATGATACCCTGGCAGTGATCCCGGATCGTTGCTATGCGCGGCTATTCCAGACCGTGATTGAAGACTGCAAGGCCAATGGCGCCTTTGACCCGAAGACCATGGGCACGGTCCCCAATGTCGGGCTGATGGCGCAGCAGGCAGAAGAATATGGCTCCCACGACAAGACCTTCGAACTGACTGCAGATGGGGAAGTGCGCGTGGTCGCCGATGATGGCGCCGTGCTGCTCTCGCGCCCTGTTGAGGCCGGCGATATCTTCCGCATGTGCCAGGTAAAGGATGCGCCGATCCAGGATTGGGTGAAACTTGGCGTGCGCCGTGCGCGGCTCACGAATACACCAGCGGTATTCTGGCTGGATGCGAACCGCGCGCATGATGCGCAGCTGATCAGCAAGGTGCAGAAATACCTGAAGGATCACGACACCTCCGGGCTTGATATCCGCATTCTGGGTTCGGTTGAGGCGATGCAATTCTCACTTGATCGGATCCGCAAGGGGCTCGATACCATTTCGGTCACTGGCAATGTGCTGCGCGATTACCTGACTGATCTTTTCCCGATCATGGAACTCGGCACCTCGGCCAAGATGCTCTCCATCGTGCCCCTGCTGAATGGTGGCGGCTTGTTTGAAACCGGCGCGGGCGGTTCGGCGCCGAAGCATGTCGAGCAATTCCAGGGCGAAGGTTATCTCCGCTGGGATTCACTTGGCGAATTCCTGGCCCTTGGTGCTTCGCTTGAGCATTTGGCGCAGACCACGAATAGCGAAGACGTGAAGGTGCTTGCTGAGACGCTCGATGAAGCGAATGGCAGGATCCTGGAATATAACCGCTCACCCGCGCGCAAGGTGGGTGAGATCGATAATCGCGGCAGCCATTTCTACCTGGCTCTTTACTGGGCGCAGGCTTTGGCGGCGCGCGACAATAGCTCGGGCCTTGCTGCGCGCTTCAAGCCGCTGGCTGACATGCTCTCTGCCAATGAGAAGAAGATTTATGGCGAATTGATCGAAGCCCAAGGCAAGGCGCAGGAATTGGGCGGGTATTACCGTCCTGATGATGCGAAAACCTCGGCCGCGATGCGCCCGAGCAAGACCTTGAATGAGGCTTTGGCGACGCTGAAGGCATAAGCCGAACCACCCCCAAAGCAAGGCTATGGCGTGATCCGGGAAACTGGGTCACGCTATTTTTTTGTGAAGGTGAGGGGGTTCGACCATGCCGCTTTTATCTCGTCGAGGGGTGCTTGCCGCTGGGCTTGTCGCGCCCGCCATCGTCAAGGCGCAGGGCGCTTGGCCAACTGCGCCCATCCGCTTCGTGATCGCCTTCCCGCCTGGCGGGCCGAGTGACATTCTGGGCCGTCTGGTGGCGCGCAAAATCACTGAGCAAAAAGGCTGGCAGATTGTGGTGGAAAACCGCGCCGGCGCTTCTGGCATTATTGGCATGGGCGAAGTCGCCCGCGCGGCGCCAGATGGTTATACCGTGCTGATCAATGCCTCGGCCCATTCCATCCTGCCGACAACGCATAAGGACAAGGCGCCCTTCGACATTCCAAGCGCCTTCTTGCCCATCACCATGATAGGGCGCACGCCCATGCTGGTGACGGCCACACCCAGCCTGCCCATCCGAACCATTGCCGAATTGCTGGCCTATGCGCGGGCCAATCCGGGCAAGCTGAATTACACGGCGGGTTCACCCGGCGGTGGGCCGCATTTGGGGGCTGAGCTATTTCGCCTGACAACTGGGGTGGATATCCAATACATCCCCTATCGCGGCTCCGGCCCTGCCTTGCAGGATTTGGCGGCGGGCAATGTGCAGCTTGGCTTTGATTCGCTCACTGCCTCAGCGGGGTTGGCGCGGGCAGGGCAGATCAGGCCCATCGCGGTCACGTCCCCCACGCGCAACCGCGCCTTTCCGGATGTGCCGAGTGTCGCGGAAACCGTGCCGGGGTTCGAAGCGGATACCTGGGTGGCGGCCTTCCTGCCCGCGCGCACGCCTGTGGCCATTCAGGCGCAATTGCATGAGGCGTTTGCGGCGGCGATAGCGGCGCCCGATCTGACGCAACGCATTCTGGAATTGGGCACGGAACCAGGCGGGCAAAGCCCTGCCGCATTCGATGCGGTGCTGAAGCGCGAGATTGCGATGTGGGCTGATGTGGTGGCCAAGGCCGGGATCAAGGTGGAGTAGATCTACAACTTCTTCCGCAACCACACCCGCGCATGCCCGGCCGGCATGCCTTCCAGCTTGCCGAATTCCACATAGCCATTGCGCTTCCAGAAACTTGGTGCCTGGAAGCTGAAGGTATCCGTATAAGCGTTGGTACAGCCGCGTTCGCGGCCAATCGCTTCCGCACGGTGCAGCAATTCCTCACCAATGCCACGCCGGCGCATGCCGCGTTCCAAGTAAAGCCAATCAATGAACAGCCAGCCCCAGAATGTCAGGCCCAGTAACCCGCCCAAGGTCTTGCCATCCGCATCCTGCACCAGCAGCGTCACCGGCTCCCGGTCATAAGAACCACCGGTTTCCTGGTTGAAATTATGCAGCCCGCGCTGAATGGCGGCGACAGCTTCAAATTCCGGCGCGGCATCCTCAACAATCTGGATGCCGTCCTTCAGCGCAATGCTCATCCCGCTATGCGCCCAACGCCGGAGAAGGCCACCACAATCAACCCCATGATCAAATTCATCAAAACCAGCTTTCTGATACTCTCCAGCGCGCGCGCTGCATTGGGCTTGTCGCCCGCTGCCATCGCCCGGCGCATGGCGCCCCAAGGGCCAAAGAATAGCGCAAGAAAGACCAATGCCATAATCAGCCCCAGCATATGCATCAAATGCAGGCTCCATCGCGCACCGGA
>CAMCEP010000215.1 GCA_945873675.1 Asaia bogorensis | reverse complement strand
CTCGCTTGGCGTATTGGCGACGGCCGGCATGAGCCTGGTCGAGACCTTCCGCAACGGCCCCTATACTTGGTTTGATGGCGCAACGGCGTTGCTGGCACTTCTGCTCGCGGGCCGCGTGCTGGATCGCGCCGCGCGCAAGAAAGCGCGCCAGGCAGTGGCGGAATTGCTGGCACTTCAGGATGGCATGGTGGCGCTGATCGCTGCCGATGGCACAACGCGCCTGGTGCCGGCTGCGTCCGTGGAAGCGGGGCAATACGTGCAAATCGCGGCGGGTGAGACCTTGCGTCTGGATGGGCAGGCGCGCGCCGAAACGCTTTTAGATACCGCAGCGACTACCGGTGAAAGCCTGCCACGCGGTTTCGCGGCGGGTGTCGCTTTGCCTGCGGGTGCGGTGAATATGGGCGCGCCCTTCACGTTGGAGGTAACAGCCCCGGCGCGCGATGGCTCCCTCGCTGCCATGGCGCGGTTGCTGGAAGCGGCAGAACAATCCAAGGGCCGCTTCGTTTCCATCACGGATCGCGCGGCGCGGTTTTATGTGCCGATCGCCCATGCCATTGCCGTCGCAACTTTCCTGTTGTGGTGGCTGGGTTTTGGCGCGGTTTGGCAGGAAGCCTTGGTGAATGCGGTTTGCGTGCTGCTGATCACTTGCCCTTGCGGCTTGGCGATTGCCGTGCCCGCGGTGCAGGTGGTGGCGAATGGTGCGCTCTTCAAACGCGGCGTTTTGGTCGCCTCATCAACCGCGCTGGAGCGTTTGGCCGCAGCGGATTGCGCCGTGCTGGACAAGACCGGCACGCTGACCGAAGGCCGCCCGGTGCTGATCCCGGAAGGCCAGGACCCGCAAAGATTGCGCGCGGCGGCGGGCATGGCGCGCGCATCGCGCCACCCCTTGGCGAAGGCGCTGGTGCGCGCTTGCCCTGAAGCGCCCTTGGTGCCCGATACGCGCGAAATACCAGGGCAGGGGCTGGAAGCGGGCGCGGCGCGTTTGGGTTCGGCAGCGTTTTGCGGTGTGGCGGGTGTCAGCGATGGCATGGTGCTGATCTATCGCGCCAGCGCCGATTCCACGCCGGTGATCTTCCGCTTCGCTGACCGGCTGCGCGCGGATGCACCGCAAGCGGTCGCTGATATCAAGGCGCTTGGCTTGCCGGTGGAATTGCTTTCCGGCGATGGCCTGGGCACGGTCGCCTCCGCCGCAATCGCTTCTGGCATTGAAACCTGGCAGGCCGAGGCTGATCCACACGACAAGGCCACCTACATCGAAAGCCTGAAGGCCGCAGGCCGGAAGCCGCTGATGGTGGGTGATGGCATCAATGATGCTGCTGCCCTGGCCGCCGCGCATGTCGCGGCAAGCCCCGCCGGCGCCACGGACCTTGCCCAGACCACCGCCGATATCGTCCTGCAACGCGAAGGCCTGGCCGTGTTGCCAGAAGCCATTCGCATCGCGCGCCGCGCGCAAATCCTGGCGCGGCAGAATATCGGCTTTTCGCTCGCCTATAACGCCGTTGCCGTGCCGGCCGCCATCGCCGGGCTGGTCAATCCGCTAGTCGCAGCGCTGGTGATGGCTTCATCATCCCTCATTGTCATTGGCAATGCCTTGCGCGCGGGGAGGGCTTAACGTGGAAGCTTTGATCCTGCTGGTACCGGTTTCGCTGCTGCTCGGTGCGCTTGGCCTGATTGGTTTCCTCTGGGCGCTGCGTTCGCGCCAATATGATGATCTGGAAGGCGCCGCCGCCCGGATCCTGTTTGACGATCAACTTGGAAAGGACCCACCGCCATGACCGGTGCCCGCGTTTTCTTCCTCGCCCTTTATGGCCTGCTCGCGCTGCTCGGCCTGTTCACCGCCGCCAAGGCGCAGGATATCGGCATGAGCATTTTCGGCTTTGGGCTGATCGGCTTTGGGGTGCTGTGCATCTTCCACACCATCAAGTCGCATTTCGATCAAGCCGAGGCCCAGCACTAAACCCTCACAAAGCGATTGGCATTCGCGGTGGCAATCGCCACAATAGGCCGCATGGGAAGCATCATCCGGCCAGAGGCCACGCTCGAAGAACGTTGGGAAGCCCGCTCCGGCCCCGTCTTGCTGACCGGGACGCATGCGCTGGTGCGCCTGCCCATGCTGCGCCAGGAAATGGATGCAGCGCAGGGCTTTCGCACCGGGGGCTTCATTTCCGGCTATCGCGGATCGCCTCTTGGCGCTTTTGACCGGGAATTGGCGCGCCAGGCGGAACGGCTCCGCGCGCATGATGTGGTGTTTCAGCCTGGGTTGAATGAGGATCTGGCCGCAACCGCCATTTGGGGCTCGCAGCAGGTACATCTGACACCCGGCGCGCGTTTGGATGGCGTTTTCGGCATTTGGTATGGCAAGGGGCCGGGCGTTGATCGATCGGGCGATGTGCTCCGCCATGCCAATTCCGCCGGCAGCGCGCCGCAGGGCGGTGTGTTGGCGCTGGCGGGGGATGATCCTTCGTCTAAATCCTCCACGATCACATCGGGCTGCGAATACGCCTTCATGGATCTGGAAATCCCCATGCTGGACCCCGCCGATGTGGGCGAGGTGTTGGAATATGGGCTGAAGGGCATTGCGCTGAGCCGTTACGCAGGCACCTGGGTTGGCATGAAATGTGTGGCCGACACTATGGATGCGACCATGACGGTGATGCTGGACCCCGCCCTTTACGCCACGCGCGAACCGCAGGGCATGGCAACACCGCCCGATGGTGTGCATATCCGCGCGACTGACACACCCATGTTGCAGGAAGAGCGTCTGCGCCATGTGAAGCTGCCGCGCGCCAATGCCTTTGCACGGACCAATGGCATTGACCGCATGGTGTTGGATAGCGCCGAAGCGCGTTTCGGCATCGCCGTGCGCGGCAAGGCTTTTACTGTTTTGCGTCAGGCTTTGGCTGAAGCTGGCATTTCGGAAGATTTCGCCCGCGCCCAGGGCTTGCGTATTTGGAAGGTGGGCCTGGCTTGGCCCTTGGATGCCGATGCCGCGCGTGGCTTTGCGGAGGGGCTTGATGAAATCCTGGTGATCGAAGATCGCCGGTCCTTCCTGGAATGGCAGTTGCGCGATGCGCTGTTCCATATGGATCGCCGCCCGCGCATTACCGGCAAGCGTGATGAAGCCGGGCGGCCCTTGCTGTCTGATCTGAGTGAACTCGATTCCGCCGCGATCTTGCGCGCGCTTTTTGCCCGCCTGCCGCAAGCCTTCCGCACCAATGCCATGCTGGCGCGCATGGCGGCATTGGAATCCCTTGCCGCCGGAGATCAAGCGCCGGTGCATGGGCGCGACCCGTATTTCTGCCCGGGCTGCCCGCACAATACTTCAACCCGCGTGCCGGAAGGCAGCCGCGCCTTGGCCGGCATTGGCTGCCATTACCTGGCGCGCTTCATGAATCGCGATACGGATTTCTTCTGCCAAATGGGCGGCGAGGGTTCCGCCTGGATCGGGCAGGAACATTTCACCAGCCAGGAACACATCTTCGCCAATATGGGCGATGGCACCTATGCCCATTCCGGCAGTCTTTCGGTGCGGTTCGCGGTGGCATCAAAGGCCAATATCACTTTCAAGATTCTGGTGAATAGCGCTGTCGCCATGACCGGCGGGCAAACCCCGGAAGGCGAGATTGATGTACCCCACATCGCCGCGCAATTGCATGGCGAAGGTGTGGGGCGCATTGAGATTGTCTCCGACGATCCAGACCGGCATCGCGGCGATCCGCTGATCCCTGGCACGGTTGGCTTTCATCATCGTTCGCGGCTTGATGCGGTGCAGAAGGAATTGCGCGCGGTGAAGGGCGTCACCGTCATCATCTATGATCAGGAATGCGCCACCGAACGCCGCCGCAAGCGCAAGCGGGATTTGGCGCCGCGCGCCAATCGCCGCATCGCGATCAATCCGCGCATTTGTGAGGATTGCGGCGATTGCTCCCGCGCATCCAATTGCCTGGCGGTGGAACCGATTGAAACACCGTTTGGGCGCAAGCGCCGTATTGACCAATCTGCCTGCAATCAGGATTTTTCTTGTGTTGAGGGTTTCTGCCCGTCCTTCGTCAGCCTGATCGGCGCGGAACCGGCGCGCCCCGCCGCCATCACGCTGCCACCACTGCCGCCCGAACCAAGCCTGCCCGCCATTCAAGGTGAGGCATGGAATCTGCTGATCGCCGGCGTGGGTGGCCAGGGCGTGTCTTCCATGGCGGCCATTCTGGCGCAGGCCGCGCATCTGGAAGGCCGGCCCGTGCGCACGCTGGACTTTTTGGGCCTCGCGCAAAAAGGTGGCGGCGTATACGCGCAGTTGCGCATTGGCCCGGTGGGTGCGGCAGCGGATCAATTATCCGGCGCGCGCATCGCGGCGGGGGAAGCTGATTTGCTGCTGGCCGCCGATATGGTGGTGGCGCATGGCCGCACCGCGCGGCCCTTGCTCGGCCCCGCGCGCAGCACCGCAATTGTGAATGCTGATCTGTCGCCCACCGCGCAATTCGTGAAGGATACTGAAACGCGCTATGAAAATAGCGCCATGCTGCAAAGCCTGGGCGCGGCATGTCGCGAAGCGCTCACCATTCCGGCGCTCTCGCGTGTTGAGCGTGATTTGGGCGATGCGATCTACCTCAACCCTTTCATGCTGGGCTTTGCCTGGCAGCGCGGGCTGGTGCCGCTTTCGGCTGAGGCAATCCTGCGCGCTATTGAACTGAATGGCGCGGCGGTGGAGCGGAACAAGAATGCTTTTGCGCTGGGCCGCATCGCCGCGACGGAAACTCCCGAAGCGCCGCGCGGGCCGGAAACGCTCGATGAGATGATTGCGCGTTTCACCGAAGACCTGAAAGCCTATCAGTCTTCGCGTTATGCTCGGCGCTATCAGGATTTTGTGGCACGCATCCGCGCGGCGGAAGCAACGGCGGTTCCTGGCGAAGAACGGCTGTCACGCGCCGTGGCGCGGCAGTTTTATCGCCTCATGGCCTATAAGGATGAGTATGAAGTCGCGCGGCTGCATAGCCTGCCGGAATGGCGCAGTATGCTGACGCAAGGTTTTACGGGCACGCAGCGCATTGAGATGCATCTGGCCCCGCCGATCCTGACCAAGCTGAACCCGGATACGGGCTTGCCCGTGAAACAGGAATT
>CAMCEP010000214.1 GCA_945873675.1 Asaia bogorensis | reverse complement strand
GGCAGCGCTTGGTATCAATGCGCGCCAGCTTCGGGCGCAGATCGCCTTCCCCCTTGTAGAAATGCAGATCGCCACGAAACACGCCCGGCCCGCCCTGCATGTAATGCCAAAGCGTTTCCCAACGCGATTGATCTGGCGCATGCGGGCCGATCAGGCCGGAGACGATGCCGCCGCAAACCTCCCCGCCATGCACATGTGGGTGATGCAGCCAGGATGTATCGTAATAGGGCGAAAGAAACGCCGCCGATTGCAACCCGATTACGCCGCGCAATTCATCGGCATGTTCGGCAGCAAGATCCAGCACAATGCGCCCACCAATCGAACACCCCATCACCACCGGCCGATCAAGGCCCAGGGCCCGCGCCACCGCCATGATCATGCCCGTATAGCGCGCGGTGGTGAGTTGATAGGTCTCACGCTCCCACCCCTCCGGCGGGCTGGATTTGCCGTGCCAAGGCATATCGAACGTCACGCAACGAAAGCGCGATGTCACTTCCGCATCATTCAACAAGCCGCGCCATTGCCGGCCATCACTGCCCGCCGTGTGCAGCAGCAAAAGCGGGATACCCTGGCCGGCTTCTTCAAAATACAGCCGATGCGCGCGGCCTTCGAGTTCAAGGCGCATATAGCGCCCGGTGATGGCTTCGATCATGCGCGGGGCTCCCTCAACAGGGCAAGCACGCCCTTGAACCAAAAAATATGCGCCATAAAGAGCGCGACATTGCCTTCCACCTTGAAGGTGCCAAGCCGAACTAGACCCATAATGTCGTGCCAGCCAGGCGGCGGAGGGTCTTGCAGGAAGCGCGCGAAATCCTCGGCGCCCGCGCGGATGGCAAGGTCATAGCTTGGCATTAGGGGGGGCGCGGGGCTGGCCGAAATCAGCACCCCCTTATGGATTGCCAGAATCCAGGCGGCATCGCCGACGCTGAACAAGACATCCGCCGTCAGGTCGCGCCCCCAGCGCGCCAGGCCTGGCGCCGCGGCGGCGCGGGCAGGCAAAGCCGCGATATTCATACAAAAACCCTCGAAACTGGCCGATTATGCCGCGCCATGCCTTCCTCCCGTAATTTCATCGGGCTCAGGTTAGGAAAGGCGGCGGCTACGCGCAAACCCCCCCTGACCAGGCGCCCCGGTTGCGCTACACTATGTCGGGAAAGCAATAAGGTGTCCGCCGTGGTTCAGATCACCTCGCCGCAATTCAAGGAAAACGCTGCCCGCGCCATTGGCGATGCCAGGCTGCAAAAGGCTTTGGGCAAGGCCGAGGGCGCTTTTCTGCAGCGCCGCGGCGATGCCGTGGCTCGCCTGCCGGAATTCGAGCAGCTGCGCGACATTGGACGCGACATCAAGAACCACACGCTGGCTAATCTTGATTTCTATCTGGAAACCTATGCCGCCAATGTGGAAGCCGCTGGCGGCACGGTGCATTGGTGTTCCACGGCGGAAGAAGCGCGCGCGGCGGTGCTGGAGATTTGCCGCAAGGCCGGTGCGAAGAACGTCACCAAGGGCAAATCCATGATCTCCGAAGAACTCGGGATCAATGACCATCTGGAAGCGCATGGGATCGAGCCGGTTGAAACCGATCTTGGCGAATACATCATCCAGCTTCGACGTGAACATCCTTCCCATATCATTGCGCCCGCCTTCCATTTGAACCGAGAAGATTGGGAAAATTCCTTCCGTGAAATGCACGCGGACCTGCCGAAGGATCGCGTATTCAGCGAAAGGCGCGATATCCTGACGGAAGCGCGCACCAAGCTGCGTGATCGCTTTCTGGCCGCTGATGTGGGCATTACGGGTGCCAATTTCCTGATTGCGGAATCGGGCAGCAGCGTGATTGTCACCAATGAAGGCAATGGGGACCTGACGCAAACCTTGCCGCGTGTGCATATTGCGCTGGCGAGCATCGAGAAAATGGTGCCGACGCTGAATGATGCCTGCGCTCTACTGCGGCTTTTGGCGCGTTCTGCCACGGGTCAGGATTTTTCCGTCTATACAACCTTTTCCACGGGTGGCCGGCGACCTGGTGATTTGGATGGGCCGGAAGAATATCATGTGGTGCTGATTGATAATGGCCGGTCCAACATGTTCGGCACGGAATTTCAGGAAATGCTGCGCTGCATCCGCTGCGCCGCCTGCCTGAATCACTGCCCGGTTTATGGCATAACGGGTGGCCATGCTTATGGTTGGGTCTATCCCGGCCCGATGGGGAGTGTGCTGACACCCACGCTGATTGGCGTTGATAAGGCCGGGCATTTGCCCAATGCTTCGACCTTTTGTGGACGATGCGAATCCGTCTGCCCGGTCAAGATTCCGCTGCCTAAAATGATGCGCCATTGGCGCGAACGCGAATTCGAACGGCATCTGTCGCCCGTTGCGGTGCGGCGCAATCTGGGGCTTTGGGCCTATGTGGCGCAGCGCCCGGCGCTTTACCGCATGGCGACAAAGCTCGCGGTTGGTGCGCTTGGCTTGATGGCGCAGGGCAAGGGGGCGTTCCGGTCTTTGCCACTCGCGGGCGGTTGGACTCAGGGGCGCGATTTGCCAGTGCCAGAAGGCGGCACCTTTATGGATCGCTATGCCAAAACCAAGCGTGGAGCCTAAGGCATGAGCAAGGAAGCGATTCTGAATGCCATTCGCCGCGGCCTGAAGCGCGGGCCGCTGCCCGCAGATCAGCGTGCGATGCTGGAAGCGCGGATGATGGCCCGCCCACGGCATTTAATCCCCGCACGGTCGCGCGTGCCGCGGCCTGATCAAATCAAGCTTTTTATCGCCAATGTGGAGAAGGAATTCGGCAGCGTCACGCGCGTGGCGGATGTGAAGGAAATTCCCGGCGCCGTCGCGGAATATCTCTCCCAACAAAATCTCGCGCCGCGCTTTGTCATGGCGCCGCATCCGGAATTGCAGGCGCTGCCGTGGTCTGATCGTGCGATGCTGGAGTTTGAGACACGCCGTGCCGAGGCCAGTGATGTGGTCTCCGTCCAGCATGGCTATGCCGGCATTGCGGAAACCGGCACCCTGATGCTGCCATCCGATCCCGCGCGCCCCACCACGCTCAATCTGCTGGCCGAGACCGAGATTGTGGTGCTGCGTGCCTCCCGCATCACCGGGCCTTATGAGGATGCCTGGGATATGCTGCGCGCCGAAAGGCAGGATGCAGTCACTGGCGGTTTCATGCCGCGCAATGTGATGTTGGTAACGGGTCCATCGCGCAGCGGGGATATTGAACAGACGCTTGAACTCGGCGCGAGTGGGCCGCGGCGGCTGCATGTGATTGTGGTGGATGATGACCCCGCTGCGCTGCCGGGATGAGCCTTTCGCGTCGCCGCGCCCGCGCGCTGAGCGCAGCCGATCGCGCCTTGTGGCAGGCCTATGTGGTGAGTGTGGAGCCGCTACCAGGGCGAGAATTGCCGCAGCCTGAAGCCGTAATCGCGCCAGCAGCAGCACCCGTACCGCAGGCTGTGCCTACGGCGCTGCCCATCGCGCCTCAAGCCTGGCAGCCACCGCCCATTCAGGTGAATGTCACGCCCGCAGGTTTGGATGATAAGCGCTGGCGCGCATTGCGGCGCGGCAAGACAAAGCCGGAGCGCACGTTGGATTTGCACGGGCGGCGCGCGCAGGAAGCGCATGATGCTGTGCGAGGTTTTTTGCTTGGTGCCTTTGCCGATGGGCTGCGTTGCGTTGCGGTGATTACCGGGCGCGGTTCATCGCCGGAAGGTGGCGTGCTGCGCCGCGAATTGCCACATTGGCTGAACGCGCCTGATATGCGACGCATGTTGCTGGCGGCTGCGCATCCACACGCGGCGAATACGGGCGCGGTGCATCTGATGCTGCGTCGACGCAAATGACCCCCTTCGGCGCCAGGCTGCGCGCGTTGCGTGCTGAACGCGGTGTCGCGCTGAAGGACCTTGCCGCTGCCCTGCAGGTTTCCGCCGCTTATCTTTCTGCTTTGGAACATGGGCGGCGCGGCCAGCCATCCGCTGGGCTTGTGCATCAGGTCAATGAATTTTTTGGACTGATTTGGGATGATGCCGAGGAACTGGCGCGGCTGGCGCGGCAATCCCATCCGCGCGTCGTGCTGGAAACCGGCGGGCTTTCACCAGAAGCAACAGCGCTTGCCAATCGGCTGGCGCGAGATTTTCGCCGGCTGACACCGGATGCTATCGCCAATATTGAAGCCGCCTTGGATAGGCTGCCGAAGGAAAGACGTTGATGCCGATGCAAGCGATATCGGCGGGGCTATTGGCCGGGGTTGTGGGCTTTGCTTCTTCCTTCGCCGTGGTGCTGCAAGGTTTTGTGGCGATGGGTGCAAGCCCGTCCCAGGCCGCATCGGGGCTGATGGCGGTTTCCATCGCCATGGGGCTTTGTGGCGTTTTGCTATCGCTCTGGAAGCGCATGCCGATAAGCTGCGCCTGGTCCACGCCTGGTGCAGCGCTCATGGCGGCTTCCATCATGCCTGCAGGCGGTTTTGCCGAAGCAGTGGGCGCTTTCATCATCTGCGCTTTGTTGCTTATTTTGGCAGGGTTATGGAAGCCTTTGGGGCGTGCGGTCGCGGCGATTCCGGCATCACTCGCGAATGCCATGCTGGCGGGCATTTTGTTTGGTCTGTGTCTGGCGCCGGTGCGCGCAGTGGCGGAAGCGCCCATCGCCGCGCTTGCCATCATCGCCGCATGGGTGGTTGCCGGGCGTTGGCACAAGCTGGCAGCAGTGCCGGCGGCGGTGATTGTCGCGGGCGTGATCATCGCGTTTCAGGCGCCGATGCCACAGGGTAATTGGGCGCCAAGCCCGGAATGGGTGGCGCCGGTATTCTCCTTCACCGCCGTTACTGGTCTTGCGCTGCCGCTTTTCATCGTCACCATGGCGTCGCAGAATATTCCTGGGATCGCCGTGCTGAGTGCGAATAATTATCGCCCCAATCCAGGGCCCTTATTTTCCATCACCGGCTTCTTCAGCCTTCTGGCTGCACCTTTTGGTGGGCATGCGGTGAACCTTGCCGCCATTACGGCTGCGATGTGCGCCGGCGATGGCGCCGGGCCTGATCCTGCGCGGCGTTGGCCTGCGGCTGTCATGGCTGGTTTGGTCTATACGACTTGCGGTTTGGCCGCCGGTATGGCGAGCGGACTTGTCGCTGTCGCACCACCCATCCTGATTGAGGCGGTTGCCGGGCTTGC
>CAMCEP010000213.1 GCA_945873675.1 Asaia bogorensis | reverse complement strand
CAACAAGCTTTATATGTTGCAAACGCGCAATGGCAAGCGCACAGCCGCCGCATCATTGAAAATCGCGGTGGATATGGCGCGCGAAGGCTTGATTGACCACACCGAAGCGGTGCGGCGCGTGAACCCCGCAGCGCTTGATCAATTGCTGCACCCAACGCTTGATCCCAAGGCGCCGCGTAAGCTTTTGGCGAAGGGCCTGCCGGCTTCCCCCGGTGCGGCGTGTGGCATTGTTGTCTTCAGCGCGGATGAAGCTGAAGCCCGCGCACAAAAAGGCGAAAGCGTCATTCTGGTGCGGATTGAAACCTCGCCTGAGGATATTCACGGCATGCATGCGGCGCGCGGTGTGCTGACCACACGTGGCGGCATGACCAGCCACGCGGCAGTCGTGGCGCGCGGCATGGGCCGGCCCTGTGTTGCGGGCTGCGGCGGCGTCACGGTGGATTACAACAACCAATATCTCAGCGCAGGTGGCGTCCGCATTGAAGCCGGCCAGATCATTACGCTGGATGGTGCGACGGGTGAGGTTTTCATCGGCACTGTCGCCATGGTGGAACCGCAGCTTTCGGGCGATTTCTCAACATTGATGGGCTGGGCCGATAAGGTGCGCCGCTTGCGGGTGCGCGCCAATGCGGAAACGCCCTTGGATGCGGAAACTGCCAGGCGCTTCGGCGCGGAAGGCATCGGGCTTTGCCGCACAGAACACATGTTCTTCGACCCTGAGCGTATTGGCGCCGTGCGCCAGATGATCATGGCGGAAACGGAAGAAGGCCGGCGCGCCGCACTTGCGCGCTTGCTGCCCTTCCAGCGCAAGGATTTTCTTGACCTGTTTGAAATCATGGCAGGGCTGCCGGTAACGATCCGTCTGCTCGATCCGCCCTTGCATGAATTCCTGCCGCATAGCGAATATGAAATTGCCGAAGTGGCGGCTTCGCTCGGTACCGAAGTTGAGGCGATGCAGCGACGCATGCAGGAATTGTCGGAAGCGAATCCGATGCTCGGGCATCGCGGCTGCCGCTTGGGGATTTCCTACCCGGAAATCTATGAAATGCAGGCGCGCGCAATTTTCGAAGCGGCAGCCGAAATTGGCCGCAAGACGCATAAGGCCCCGGTGCCGGAGATCATGATTCCCTTGGTTGCGACCAAGCGCGAATTGGAAATCACCCGCGCCATGGTGGATCGCGTAGCGCAGGAAGTGTTCGCTGAAGGCGGGTATCATGTGGTCTATAGCGTCGGCACCATGATTGAGCTGCCGCGCGCTGCCCTCACTGCCGATGCCATTGCCACTGTGGCGGATTTCTTTTCCTTCGGCACGAATGACCTGACGCAAACCACCTTCGGGCTTTCGCGCGATGATGCCGGTAAGTTCCTGCCGCTTTACATCGAAAAGGGCATTTTTCCGAAGGACCCGTTTGTCTCCATTGATCCGGATGGCGTGGGCGCTTTGGTGCGCATTGCCGCCGAAAAAGGCCGCAGCGTGAAAGCCGATATCAAGCTTGGCATTTGTGGTGAGCATGGGGGCGATCCGTCTTCCATCCATTTCTGCGAAAGTGTCGGCTTGGATTATGTTTCCTGTTCGCCCTATCGCGTGCCGGTGGCGCGCCTGGCGGCGGCGCAGGCGGCGCTGCAATCGGGCGGGGCTGATCGCACCGCGTAATGGCAGCGGCGCCAAAATCCGCAGGGCGGGAAAAGCGTTGCGGGGTATGCGGCCAAGAAAGCCGCCAGCCCAGCTTTCGCCCACCCGTGCCGGAACAGGCGCCCGATCTTGATTTAAGGCCGGGTGAGCCCGTGCGGTCCACCATGGCGCGCTGGCTGGAAGCCTGCCCGCATTGTGGCTATGCCGCGCCCGATATCAGCGAAGCGCATCCCGCCGGTGCGCAGGCCGTTGCGGCCGCGCCTTACCGGGCTTTGATTGCGGATACGGCGCATCCGGTTTTGGCGCGGCGCTTTCTGGCCTGGGCGCATGTACTGGAAGAAACCGGCGCCTTGCACGCGGCGGCGGAAGCAACGCTTCATGCCGCTTGGGTGGCGGATGATCTGAACCGCGATGATCTGGCGCGGCAATGGCGGCGCGAAGCAGTAGCGCTGTGGCGGAGCGGCCCGGCGCTTGATGCTGAACAATCCGTTCGCGTGATTGATGCGCTGCGCCGCGCGGGGGATTTTGCTGAGGCGGCAGCGGCGGCGGAGGCGCTTGATGCGCTCAATCCGCCCGAAGCCGTGGCGCAAGTAACAGCTTTGGAAGCAAGGCTGATCGCGGCCGAGGATATGGGGCGGCATAGCATGGCCTCAGCCCTCGCCCCCCCAGCGCGGCGGCCGCATGTGACGCATCAACCAAAAAAAAGGCCGCCCGAGGGGGGCGGCCTGAAATCCTGGCTCCGCAGGATATTTCGGGGTTAGGCGGCGCGGCCCGTGGGCAGCACGCCATCATTGGCGGCTTGGAGCGCGAAGCCCGGTTCAAAAACGCGGCTGATTTCACCGCGCGCCAAGCCGATATCGGCAAGCTGCGTGTCCGAAAGCTGATCCAGCGCCTTATAGGCATCGCGCTTGGTCGGCCAGGTGGCGATGGCGGTCAGCACGGCGCCGACACCGGCCCCGAACGCTTTGAAGGCATGGCCAAGGACGCGGCTGCGCGCGGCGGCGCGGGCGGCGGCGGCTTCCTGGTGAATAGCCTCAATCGTCGCGGCGCGGGCCGAGAGGCTGGTTTCGAGATTGGCGAAATGCGGGTTCATGTTTAGCTTTCCTTTGCGGAGGCGCCGCCCGATAGGGCAGGGTCGCTGTCCGATGGGCGATGATATAGAGGCTTCTGGGGCACAGGTGATGCGCGAAGACCACAGCAGAGATATGCGTCCGGCGCATGGGTCAACAGGAAGCCATGCAACATTTGTGAAATATTTGGTCAGGAGCTGCTCATGAATCGGGCTGAACGCTTGGGCGCCTTGCGCGCTGAACTCGCGCGGATGGGGGTGCAGGGCTTCCTGATCCCCCGTGCGGATGAGCATTTGGGCGAATATGTGCCGCGTTCCGCCGAAAGGCTGGCCTGGCTGACGGGCTTCACCGGCAGCGCAGGCCTCGCGATTGTGCTGCCGCGGCAGGCGGCGGTGTTTTCCGATGGTCGCTATACGCTGCAAATTCGCAACCAGATTGATGTCGCATATTGGGAACCGCGCCACATCACGGAAGAACCGCCGGCCGAATGGCTGGCCGCCCATGCGGATGGCCTGGTGATTGGCTATGACCCCTGGCTGCATAGCGAACCGGCGCTGGAACGCCTGAAGCGTCCGGGTGTCACTTTCCGCGCGCTGCAAGCCAACCCGATTGACGCCATTTGGGCGGATCGGCCACGCGCACCGGAAGCGCCGGCGCGGGCGCATCCGCTTTCCTATGCCGGCAAGCCATCGCCCGAAAAACGCGCTGACGCGGCCGCCGAATTGCGCGCGGCGGGCGTTGATGCAGTGGTGCTGGCCGATGCGCATTCCATCGCGTGGCTGCTGAATATTCGCGGTGGCGATTTGGACCACACGCCATTGGCGCTTGGCTTTGCGCTTTTGTTCGCGGATGGCGCGGTATCGTTGTTCATGGAACCGGCGAAGCTGGATCACGAAACCCGCACGGCGTTGGGCAATGCGGTGGCGATTGCGCCGCGTGATGCGATGCCGGCGGCGCTGCGCGCCCTGAAAGGCAAGCGCATACGGATTGACCCCGAGGCAACACCTTCCTGGTTCACGGCTTGGCTGCGCGAAGCGGGTGCTGAAATCCGCGCGGGAGAAGACCCTTGCCGCATGCCGCGTGCCTGCAAGAACGCGGTGGAACAAGAAGGCGCGCGCGCGGCGCATCAGCGCGATGCGGTGGCGATGGCGCGCTTCCTGAGTTGGTTTGCCGAAGAAGCGCCAAAGGGGGGCTTAAATGAAATCTCGGCCGCCGCGCGCTTGCTGGCCTTTCGGCGCGACGTTCCGTTGTTTCAGGCGGAAAGCTTCCCCGCCATCAGCGGCGCGGGCGAAAACGGCGCGATTGTGCATTACCGCGCGACGGAGGCGACCCATCGCGCCATCCACCCCAATGAATGCTATTTGATTGATTCGGGTGGGCAATATCTTGATGGCACCACGGATATCACGCGCACGCTTTGGACCGGGCCGGGTGCGGCACCGCAACGCTCGCGGGAATGTGTCACGCGCGTGTTGAAGGGGCATATTGCGCTCGCCACGCTGCGCTTCCCCGCCGGTGTTGCCGGGCCGCATTTGGATGCGCTGGCGCGGCGCCCGCTATGGGATGCCGGGCTGGATTATGATCACGGCACGGGGCATGGCGTCGGGTCCTATCTTTCCGTGCATGAAGGCCCGGCGGCCTTTAGCCGCGCGGCGCGTGTGGTGGCTTTGGCTGAAGGTATGATTCTATCGAACGAGCCTGGCTATTACGCCACGGGCGAGTTTGGCATTCGGCTGGAAAATCTTTTGCTGGTGCAGAAGGCCGAAATCGCCGCCGCCGCAAAGCCGTTTCTGGAATTCGAAACCCTGACTTTGGCGCCCTTTGATCGTGCCTTGATCGAACCCGCGCTGCTGACGGTGGCGGAACGTGATTGGCTGAATGCCTATCACGCGCGCGTAGCGGCTGAGGTGGCGCCGTTATTGGATACGGAAACCGCTGCCTGGCTGCGCGCGGCCTGCGCGCCGATTTAATTCGCCGCCATTTCCACCCACTCGGCTTCGGTCAGTGTTTTCACGCCAAGCTCTGCCGCCTTGGCGGCTTTGGAACCTGCATCGGCGCCGACCACAACGAAATCGGTTTTCTTCGAGACTGATTTCGTGACCTTGGCGCCGAGGCGTTCGGCGAGTGCTTCGGCTTCGTCGCGTGTCATTTTCTCAAGCGTGCCGGTAAAGACCATGGTCCTTCCAGCGAAGGCGCTATCGGCGGCGCTGGTTGCTTCCACAGGCAAAGGTAAGACTTCAGTGGCCAGATCATCAAGTGCGGCCAGGTTGCGTGGTTCGGCGAAGAATTCGACAAGTTCTTCCGCAATAGCGGGACCGATGCCTTGGATGGAGCCCAATTCCTCCCGCACTTCTGACCCGATTATATGCGCGGCGATCATGGCAGCGCGCCAGGCTTCCAGGCTGTGATAATGCCGCGCCAATAGCTTGGCGTTTTGTTCGCCAATGCGGCGAATGCCGAGGGCGAAGATGAAACGCTCAAGCGCTA
>CAMCEP010000212.1 GCA_945873675.1 Asaia bogorensis | reverse complement strand
TGGGATATTGTGGTGGATTTGCGTGCCTCGGCCATTGCCTGGCTGCTGTGGACGCGGGAGCGCAAAATCATCCAGGGCGGGCGGCGGCCCGGCCATCGGTTGACCCATTTGGCGGCGCTTTTGGGCATTGAACCCCCGCCTTTGCCGGTAATCTGGACCGCGCTGGAAGACACCGCCCGCGCTGCCGCGCTGCTACCGGAAGACCGGCCCTGGCTGGTGCTGGGGCCAACCGCGAATTGGCATCGCAAGGTCTGGCCGGCGGAGCGTTTTGCCGAATTGGCCCTGCGGCTGACCGCCCCGGATGGTGCCCTGCCAGGCGCTGGGATTGCCATTCTGGGCGGGCCGGGGGATCAGGAACGCAGCATGGCGACCCCCATTCTGACCGCCTTGCCCCAGGCGCTTGACCTGGTGGGCAAGCTTGACCTGCCGGAGGTGGCGGCGGTGCTCGCGCGCGCCGCGATGTTCATCGGCAATGATTCCGGGCTGATGCATCTGGCCGCTGCCGCCGGTGCGCCCACACTTGGCCTGTTTGGCCCAACCCCTTCGGATGAATATGGCCCGGCCGGCCCCAAGGCGCAGGCCGTGCTGGCAGATGGCCCGCCCGGCCAGGGGGCGATGGAAGATCTGCCTGTGGCGCGGGTTTTGGAGGCCGCCAAGGCGCTGATCGGCCATGCCGCGCAGGTGCCAGCGTGACCCCAAAACTTTCCATCCTGATCGTGGCGCGCAACGAAGAAGCGCGGCTGCCCGATTGCCTCGCCTCCGCCGCTTTCGCCGATGAGGTTGTGGTGGTGCTGGACCGCACCACGGATACCAGCGCAGCACTTGCCCGCGCAGCGGGTGCCCTTGTGCTGGAAGGCGCTTGGGAATTGGAAGGCGATCGGCGCAATGTCGGCATCGCCGCCTGTGCCGGTAATTGGATTTTGGAATTGGATGCGGATGAACGCGTGGATGGCGCGCTTGCTGCCGAAATCCGCCGCGTCATCGCGACCAGTGCCTTCGCCTGGCATCAGGTGCCCGTTGATAATTACGTGGGCGAGAGACTGCTCCGCCATGGTTGGGCGGGGAGTTTCGGCACTACCTCGGTCCCACGCCTGTTCCAGCGCGGCGCGAAACGCTGGCGCGCGCAGCGTGTACATCCAGGGCTGGATTGGGTGGGCAAGCAAGGCCCACCGATCAAAACCGGCGCGCTGGTGCATCTGGTGGATCGCGATATCTCCGACATGCTGCGGCGCTTGGATAAGTATTCCTCGGCCAAGGCAGCGGATCTGATCGCTTCCGGCGATATCGGCACGCTGCGGGCCAATCTGCGCCGTTTTATCAGCCGCGCCTTCAAATCCTATGTCTCCCGCAAGGGGTATCGTGAAGGCGCCTGGGGTGTGTTGCTGGCGTTTTGCACCGGCGCTTTTCCGCTGCTGTCTTATTTGAAGGCGCGGCTGGAGCCGGAGCGCCATGGTGGGCAGAAGCCATGAGGATTGCTCAAATCATGGCCGGCGCCCCGATTGGCGGGGCAGAGGCTTTTTTCGAACGCGCGACCATCGCTTTGCATCACGCCGGCGATGTGGTGCTGCCCATCATTCGGCGTGATGCGGATCGCGCCGAGCGACTAAGCGCTGCTGGCCTGCCGCCAGTGGAATTGGCCTTTGGTGGCGCGCTGGATATGTTCACCAAGCCGCGGGTGCGACGCGCCTTGCAGGATTTCAAACCCGATCTTGTGATGGCCTGGATGCAGCGCGCCGCGCGCTTCACGCCCCAAGGGCCTTGGGTCTTGGTGGGGCGGTTCGGCGGCTATTATGACGTGAAGTATTTCCGCCATTGCGATCATCTGGTCGCGAATACGCATGACCTGGTGCGCGCCATCACCGCCGCGCCTTGGCCGCCAGCGCGTGTGCATTATTTGCCGAATTTTGTTGAGGATTTCGCGGGCAGCACCCCAGCCAATTTGCCAGCCGCCAGCAGTGCGCCTCGGCTTTTGGCCATGGGGCGGCTTCATGCGAATAAGGGTTTTGACGTGCTGCTGCGCGCACTTGCGCTGCTGCCACGCGGGCATGTGTATTTGGCAGGAGCGGGGCCGGAAGAAGCCGCCTTGCGCGCCTTGGCCGCTGAGCTTTGCATTACGGATCGCGTGACTTTCCTTGGCTGGCGGCGCGATATCGGGTCGTTGCTGGCCGCGTCTGATATTTTTATATGTTCATCGCGCCATGAACCGCTCGGCAATATTGTGCTGGAAGCCTGGTCTGCGGCGAAGCCGGTGATTGCGGCCGCTGCGCAAGGCCCAAGCGAATTGATCAGCGATGGCAAGGATGGCGTGCTGGTACCGCGCGAAGATGCGCGGGCACTTGCCGCTGCCATTGCGGAGCTGACGGCTAACCCCGAACGCGCCGCTGCCCTTTCGGTAGCCGGCCGCGCACACTTCGCCGCCACTTTTGCCGAGGCGCCGGTGATCGCACACTGGCGCCGTGTGCTCGCTGAACTCAAGCCAGCGGGAAGGGCGTAACGCCATGTGCGGCATAGCAGGGCTTGCGCTGCGCCCCGGCGCCTCACCCCCCGCCACGGTGCTGGAAGCGCTCACCCGCGCGCTTGCACATCGCGGGCCGGATGGCGCTGGGCATCATGTGTCCGGCAATGTCGCGCTGGCCCATACAAGGCTTGCGATCATCGATCTCGCTACTGGCGATCAGCCGCTTTTCGCCGGCGCTAACGCCTTGGTTGCGAATGGCGAGGTCTATAATTACCGCGAATTGCGCCGCGATCATGCGCTTACTTGCGCCACGGCTTCTGATTGCGAACCGCCCTTGCATTTATACCGCCACGATGGCGCCACTTTCGCGCAGCATTTGCGCGGCATGTATGGCATCGCCATTCATGACCGCGCCGCGCGGCAGGTGCTGCTGGCGCGTGATCCCTTCGGCATCAAGCCGCTCTATATTGCTGAAATCGCCGATGGCATCGCCTTTGCCTCAGAACCGCAAGCCCTTATCGCCGCCGGTTTGGTCACGCCGCAACTGCATCGCCCAGCGCTGCATGAATTGCTGCAAGTGCAATTCACCAGCGGGCCAGAGACGATCTTCCAAGGCATAAGTCGCGTCCTGCCTGGTGAGACCATCACCATCGCCGATGGCCGCATCATTGCGCGCGAAAGGCGCGCTGCCTTGCCAGCGGAAGGGCCTGAAATCATTTCCGAAGAAGCGGCCCTTGCACGGTTGGATGCAGCGCTGATGGAAAGCGTTGATCTGCATCAGCGGAGCGATGTCCCTTACGGCATGTTCCTGTCAGGCGGGACGGATTCTGCCGCCGTATTGGCCGCCATGGCGCGCATAAACACGGCGCCCGTATTGGCCTTCACTGCAGGCTTTGATGTGGCAGGGGCTGCCGATGAACGCGAAGCCGCCGCCACTGCTGCGCGTGCCGCCGGCGCGCGGCATGTTCGCGTTGATGTCACGCGCGATATGGTCTGGCGGCATTTGCCGGAAATCATCGCCTGCATGGATGATCCTGCCGCTGATTATGCCATCATCCCCACATGGTTTCTGGCCCGTGCTGCGCGGCAGGAAGTGAAGGTTGTGTTGTGCGGCGAAGGTGGCGATGAGCTGTTTGGCGGCTATGGCCGCTACCGCGCCGCGATGCGTCCCTGGTGGCTGGGCGGCAAAACCATGCGCGGCCATGGCGCTTTTGATCGGCTGGATGTGCTGCGCGAATCGCTGACTGGCTGGCGTGATGGCATTGCCGCCGCAGAAGCCGCAGCAGCGCTACCCGGGCGGTCCCGCCTGCAAGTCGCGCAAGCGACCGATTGCGCCGATTGGTTGGCGCATGATTTGCTGATTAAACTCGATCGCTGCCTGATGGCGCATGGCGTTGAAGGCCGCACGCCCTTCCTTGACCCCGGCATGGCCGCCGCCGCCTTTCGTCTGCCGGACAAGCTCAAAATTCGTGATGGACGCGGGAAATATCTGCTGCGCCAATGGCTCGCGAAGAATTTTCCGGTCAGCGAGCCCTTCCGCGCCAAGCAGGGTTTCACCGTGCCGGTGGGCGCTTGGATCGCCGATGTGGCGGATAGGCTGGCGCCTTTGGTGGCAAGCCAGCCGGGGGTTGCGGAAATTGCCAAGGCTGATCGCATCCTGCCGCTGTTTCGCGCAGCGGGCGCCAAGCGGGAAGGCTTCGCTGCCTGGCATTTGCTGTTCTATGCGCTCTGGCATCGGCGCCATATCCAAGGCCTCCCGCCCGCGGGCGATGTTTTCGAAACCCTTTCCCAGAAGTGACGACAGGAAAACCCATGGCGAAACGCGGCACCGCGCGGCAGGCTCTTCGCATCGCGACCTGGAACATCAATAGCGTGCGGCTGCGCTTGCCCCTGCTGCAAAACTTGGTGGCTGATCTGGCGCCTGATGTGATCTGCCTGCAGGAAACCAAATGCCCGGATGAGGCGTTTCCCCATGAAGGCATTGCCGCCCTAGGTTTCACGCATCGGCTAGTGCGCGGCATGAAGGGCTATAATGGCGTGGCGGTACTCTCACGCCTGCCGATCAGCCTGCGCGAAGATGATCCTGATTGGTGCGCCAAGGGGGATTGCCGGCATTTGGGCGTGATGCTGGATGCACCAGGTGGCCCCATTGAAGTGCATAATTTCTACGTGCCCGCCGGCGGCGATATTCCGGACCGCAACGCCAATCCGAAATTCGGCCATAAGCTTGATTTCGTCGCCGAAGCCACACGGTGGTTCGCGGGCCGTGGCGCGCGCCGCGCCGTGCTGGTGGGCGATTTGAATATCGCACCGCTGGAACATGATGTCTGGTCCCATAAGCAATTATTGGATGTGGTGTCGCATACACCCATCGAAGTTGAAGGGCTGCTCGGCTGGCAGAAGGCGGCCGGCTGGCATGATGCGCTCCGCCATTTCGTGCCTAATGATCAGAAGCTTTACACGTGGTGGTCCTATCGCGCGCGGGATTGGCGCGCAGCCGATCGTGGCCGGCGGCTGGATCATGTCTGGGTCAGTGATGATCTGGCGGGCGGGCTCAAGCGCCATATGGTGCTGAAGGATGCGCGGGATTGGCCGCAGGCGTCAGACCATGTGCCGGTGTTGGTGGAGCTTCAACCATGAAACGCCGCCTTTTCCTGTTGGCCCTGCTGCCGGCTGCCTGCGCGCAGCCGAACCAGGCCCCGCCTGTGACCGCCGCGCCCCCGGTGGAGGAACCGGAACCGGTCTTCGCCCC
>CAMCEP010000211.1 GCA_945873675.1 Asaia bogorensis | reverse complement strand
CTGCGCGCGGCCCGCGCTGCGGGCTTGCCGGAAGCCGCCATCGCCCCGCTTGCCGAGCAGTTTCAGGCAGCACTTGTGCGCAGCGGCCCCTTGCTGGCCGCCCGCGCGGCGGAAGGGCGCATCCGGCGCTGCCATGGCGATCTCCATCTGGGAAATCTCTGCCTGTGCCAGGGCAAGCCCACGCCCTTCGATGCGCTGGAATTTGATGAGGCTTTGGCGCGGATTGATACAGTCTATGATCTGGCCTTCCTGCTGATGGATCTGGACCGGCAGGCGTGGCGGGCAGCGGCGAACCGTGTGCTGAACCGGTATTTGGCGCGGTCGGGCGATTATGGCGTGCTCGGCCTTTTGCCTCTCTGGCTTGGCCTCCGCGCCCTGGTGCGCGCGCATGTTGCCGCAGCGCGCGGGCGCGATGGTGTTTCGCTTTTGCTGGCGGCCGCGGATTATCTGGCGCCAGCGCCCCCACGGCTGATTGCGGTGGGCGGGTTGCAAGGTACCGGCAAATCCACCCTGGCGCGCGGCCTAGCCCCCGCCCTTGGCGCCGCCCCTGGCGCCGTGCTGCTGCGATCTGATGAGTTCCGCAAACGGCGCTTTGGCCTGGCGCCAGAGGAGCCCCTCCCGCCCGAGGCCTATGCCGAAGAAGTCAGCCGCGCCACACATGAAGAATTATTCATGAATGCCGAGGCCGCTTTGCGCCAAGGCCATGCGGTGGCGCTGGATGCGATGTTTCTGGACGCGGGGCATCGGCAAAAGGCAGCGGAAATCGCGGCGCGCATGGGTGTGCCGTTTCAGGGTTTTTGGCTTGAAGCGCCTATGGAAATCCTGAAATCCCGCATCCTGGCGCGGCGCGGCGATGCTTCTGACGCGACCATCGCGGTATTGGAACGCGCCGCACAAGCCGATCCTGGGCCGATTGATTGGATGCGGCTGGATGCGGCGGGGGATGCGCTGGCGGTAGCGCGGAAAGCCCTTGGCTTGGCGGGCTGAAATATGCGCTAATCAGCCCTATATCTGGGACGACGTAAAACAAGATCAAAACACTGAGGAGGCATGGCCATGGCCTATCGCCGTCTATTGCTGCCGTTGACTGGTACTGCTGCGGGTGAATCCGCGCTGGGCACCGCGCTGATCGCAGCCCGCATCTGGGGTGCGCATGTGCATTGCCTGCATGTGCGCGTGGATGCGCGAGATGTCGCGCCGCTCGCCGGGGAGGGGCTTTCCGGCGCGATGATCGAAGAAATGATGGCCGCGACCGAACGCGAAAGCGGTGAACGGGCGGATCGTGTGCGCGGCTTGTTCCAGAAATTCACCGCCAATCTGGGCGATGTGACGCTGGCCGATAATCCCGATACTGCGGCGAAAACCGCAGGCCCTACGCTTTCCTTCGAATCGATGGTGGGGCGCGAAGAAGATATCGTCGCGCAGCAATCGCGCCTTTACGACCTGGCCGTGGTGCCGCACCCGGAAGCGGGTGAGGATGTCTCCAGCAGCGATGCGCTGCACGCCATCTTGTTCGATTCCGGCCGGCCCGTATTGATTGCGCCCCGCACACCGCCGGCGGTGATCGGCACACGCATTTGCATCGCCTGGAATGGTACAGCGGAAAGCGCTGCGGCAGTTGCGGCAGCGCTGCCCTGGCTGCACCAGGCCAAGGCCGTGCGGATTCTCTGCGCCGATGAGTATCAGCGCCGTGGCCCGAAGGCCGAGGGCATTCAGGCCTATCTCCGCTGGCACGGCATTGATGCGGAGATAACGCCCTTCAAGCCGCAAACCCGCGATGTGGGCGCGGGGCTCTTGGGCGCGGTGCGCGATTTCGGCGCCGATATGCTTTCCATGGGCGCCTATAGCCATTCTCGCCTGCGGCAATTGATCCTGGGCGGTGTGACGCGCCATGTGCTGGAGAATGCGGAAATTCCCGTGCTGATGTGTCGGTGATCATGCCCCCTGCATGACAGTGTTGCGTGGGCGGTATGGCGCCGCCCGCAGTCTGCCCCCATGTGATGGGGCAGGGCCACAAGCGGCCATTCGGAAAAAGCCATGATCGAACTTCGTTCCTTTGAAAGCCTGGGCAAGGCCAATTTCGGTTGGCTCAACGCCAATCACCATTTCTCCTTCGGGCATTACCGCGATGCCAGCCGCATGAATTGGGGGCGGCTGCGCGTTTGGAATGATGATGAAATCGCGCCGGGGAAGGGGTTTGACCCGCACCCGCATCGCGACATGGAAATCATCACCTATGTCCGGCGGGGCGCAATTACCCACAAGGACAGCATGGGCAATGAAGGCCGCACCGAAGCCGGTGATGTCCAGGTAATGAGTGCGGGCACCGGCGTGGTGCATGCCGAATATAATCTGGAGCCAGGTGTGACCACGCTGTTTCAGATTTGGATCATGCCGGACCGCTCTGGCCTGCCGCCTTCCTGGGGGGCGAAGAAATTCCCCAAGGAAAAGCGCGAAGCAGGCTTTGAGGTTTTGGCATCAGGCCGGCCTTCTGACGCGGAGTCTGGCGCGCTTGGCATCAATGTGGATGGCGCGGTGATGGCAGCCACGCTCGCCAAGGGCCAAAGCCTGACGCAACCCTTGGCGGAAGGGCGCGCAGCCTATCTGGTGCTGGCGCGCGGCGCCGTTAGCGTTAATGGCGTTGAAGCCAATGCGCGCGATGGGCTGGCCATTCGGGCGGAGGACACCATCACCATCACCGCCAGCGAAGATGCCGAATTGGTAATGGTGGAAGTGGCGGACGCCTGATCCGCCTTACCATTTCTTCCAGATCGGCCGATGTGAAAATAGCGGCCGATGGTCGGAATGGCGATGCTGCCGATAATGCCGCGGTGGCTCCCAAGCCCGGTAGCTGTGGTGGTGGGGCCGGTGGGCATGGCCGCCATAAGGCGCATAGCCATAGCCGCCGTAACCATGGCTATAGGAGGGGCTGTAATGCCCACCGCCGGCAAGGCAACCGCCAAGCGTCAGCAAAAGCAGCAGCATGGAAATTGGTAAGGTTAGCAGGCGCATCTGACACCCCCTTTGATCCATCTCGGATCAAGGGAATGTCACCACGCCAACATGTCCGCTGGTGGGCGGGATCAGGGCATTTTCATGGTGCGGGTTTGATCAGCGCCGCACTTCAACCGCGCATTGCCGCCTGAAATCACGATCATCCAGCATCCAATCCTGCGTCCCCGTGAAGCGCGCCACGCCATCCGCGCCAAGCCGGCCTTCATAGCGCGCGCGATAATGAAATCCGCGCCCGGAAGAACCGCCTTGCAGCAGCAAAGCGCCATCCGCGCCAACCCGCCCCTCGCCACGTTCCCAAGCGCCGGTGCGCGCGCCAGAGGCTGAGAGCACCGGGCGTTCATATTTCGCGACCGCACCTTCAACGCGGATGGTAAACGGCGCGGCGAGCGGTGCTTGCGTGATGCCCTCAACCGCGTCGCAGGTGAGCCTGCCTTGCCAAACGCCCTGAAAACCCTGCGCCGCCAGCGGGCCGGCGGCGCAAAGCATCACGGCAAGAAACGCCGCGCGGATCACTGATCCGCGTAGCAATGGGTCTCAGCCCCGCCACCCGGATGGGTCACGGCACCAAGATAAGCCGGGCCCACAAGCTGCGCATATTTCCAGAGCACGCCGGAATTATAATCGGTCTTGCGCGGCTTCCATTCGGCGCGGCGCTTGGCCAATTCCTCATCCGAAAGCGCCACATCAATGGTGCCCTTGCCGGCATCAATGATGATCTTGTCGCCATCGCGCAGCAGCGCAATCGGCCCGCCCACCGCGGCTTCCGGCCCGACATGGCCGATGCAGAAACCGCGCGTTGCACCCGAAAAACGCCCATCGGTGATCAGCGCCACCTTATCCCCCATGCCCTGACCATAAATGGCCGAGGTGGTGGAAAGCATTTCCCGCATGCCAGGACCGCCCTTCGGGCCTTCATAGCGCACGATAATCACATCGCCCGGCTTGTAGGCGCGCATTTCAACGGCCTTAAAGGCATCTTCTTCGCAGTCAAAGCAAAGGGCGGTGCCTTCGAAGCGCAGCTTTTCCATGCCGGCGATTTTCACAATCGCACCCTCAGGGGCCAGGTTGCCATGCAGGGAGACAACGCCACCGATCGGGCTGATCGGATCGGAGCAGGGGCGCACCACATCCTGATCCTTTGGCACGATCACCTCGCGGTGATTTTCCGCAATGGTCTTGCCGGTGACCGTCATGCAATCGCCCTTCACATAGCCGCCATCAATCAGCGCCTTGATGATGATGGGCACGCCACCAATGCGATGCACATCGGCGGCAACGTAGCGCCCGCCGGGCTTGAGGTCCGCGATATGCGGCGTCTTGCGCATGATCTCGGCAACATCCTGCAGCGTGAAGCGGATGCCCGCTTCATGCGCCATGGCGGGCAGATGCAGCGCGGCATTGGTCGAACCGCCTGTGGCACCCACAATCGCCGCAGCATTGTGCAGTGAATCAAGCGTTACGATATCGCGCGGGCGGATATTTCGGCGGATCAGTTCCACCACCGCCTTGCCCGATTCAACCGCCCAACGATCACGATCTTCATCGGGTGCCGGGGCGCCAGCTGAAAACGGCAGCGCAAGCCCGATCATTTCCGAAACGCAGGCCATGGTATTCGCCGTGAATTGGCCGCCGCAAGCGCCCGCACCTGGGCAGGCATGGCGTTCCAGTTCATCCAATTCCTCGTCAGACATGCCGCCGGCGGCGTGCTTGCCCACCGCTTCAAACACATCCAGCACGGTCACGTCATGGCCATGATGCTTACCCGGCATGATGGACCCGCCATACATGAAGACAGATGGCACATTCAGCCGGATCATGGACATCATAACGCCCGGCAGGGATTTGTCACAGCCCGCAATGCCGACCAGCGCATCATAGCAGTGGCCACGCATCGTGAGCTCGATGGAATCCGCAATGGTATCGCGCGACGCGAGCGAGGATTTCATGGACTGATGGCCCATCGCAATGCCATCCGTCACGGTGATGGTGGTGAATTCGCGCGGCGTGGCACCGGCTTGCTTCACGCCAATCTTCGCCGCCTGCGCCTGGCGGGACAGCGCGATATTACAGGGGGCGGCTTCATTCCAGCAGGAAGCCACACCCACCAGCGGCTGCGCGATTTCCTCAGCCGTCAATTCCATGGCGTAGTAATAGGAACGATGCGGCGCGCGCTCCGGCCCCATGGTGGTGTGCCG
>CAMCEP010000210.1 GCA_945873675.1 Asaia bogorensis | reverse complement strand
CCTCAAATTGGGGAACCTGACTTATGCTGATCTCTCGCCGTGCCGCCTTGCTGGCACCTGGTCTTCTTGCGGCCCCCGCGCTGGCGCAGGCTGATAACCGCCCCGTCTTGACCATCGCCGTCCAGCGCCTTTCCAATTCCAACACGTTTGAACCGCCGCGCGAACAATCCAATGTTGGCTTTCGTATTCATGGGCTTTACTCGGAACAATTGATTGGCACGGATTGGCTCAATAATGCCGCCCTGGTGCCTGGATTGGCCACATCTTGGAAGCGCGTTGATGCGCGCACGCTCGACCTTACCTTGCGGCAGAATGTCAAGTTCCACGATGGCAGTCTACTAACGGCCGAAGATGTGGTCTTTTCCTTCAACGAACGTCTTTTCGGTACGCAGGGTGCGACTGGCGCCGGGCGCAGCACCGTGCTGGCCGGGACCGCGACGAAGGAACCGCCCGCGGAAGTTGTTGCGGTTGGCCGGCGCACCTATCCAGGGCTTGAGCGGATCGAGATTCTGGATCAGCAGACCATTCGCTTTGTCAATCGGCTTCCTGATGTGACCTTGGAAGGACGCATCGCCCAGAGTGTAGGCGCTATCTTTTCTCGCGCTGCCTTTGGGCGTTCCGAAAGCTGGCTCTCTTGGGGGCGCACGCCTATCGGCACTGGCCCTTATCGTATTGCGGAATTCCGCCCAGATACGCTTCTGGTTCTTGAAGCGCATGATGAATATTGGGGCGGCCGCCCGCCAGCACGGCGCCTGCGCTTCGTTGAAGTACCGGAAGTCTCCGGGCGACTCAACGGGCTTTTCTCAGGTGAATATGATTTCGCCTGTGATGTGCCGCCAGATCAGATCACGGTGGTGGAACGCAATCCGCGTTTCGAGGTTTTGGGAAGCCCGATCAACAATATCCGCAAACTCGCTTTTGACAAGACGCATCCCGTTCTTGCTGATGCGCGCATCCGCCGCGCCATGACGCATGCCATAGACCGGCAAGTTCTGGTGGACGCGCTTTGGGCCGGCCGCACCAAAATCCCGCGCGGCATGCAAATGGAAAGCTATGGGGAGATGTTTCTGGCGGATTGGGAGAACCCCCGATTTGACCCTGCCGAGGCCCGCCGCCTGCTGCGTGAAGCCAATTATCGGGGCCAACCCATCCCCTATCGCTTGCTCAATAACTACTACACCAATCAGGTCGCCAATGCGCAGATCATGGTTGAGATGTGGCGCAGTGTCGGCATCAATGTTGCAATCGAAATGAAGGAAAATTTTGCTCAGGTGACGGAACGCACGCCTGGTCGTGGTGTGCGCGATTGGTCCAATACATCGGTGTTTGGCGATCCCGTGGCCGGGCTGCTGCGCAGCTTTGGGCCGCGCACGGAAGCAGAACGCACCGGTGAATGGGCGAGCGAGGATTTCAATCAGATCTCCACTGCCTTGGAAGCAGAGACAGATCTTGCGCGCCGCCGGGAATTGTTCCGCCGCGTGCTCACTATCGTTGAACGTGAAGATCCTGGCTATATCACGCTGCACCATGCGGCTGCCTTCACTGCGAAAAGGCGCGATATTGGCTGGCGCGCTTCGTCCGGCTGGGCGATGATGTTTGGCCCTGGCAATCTGCGTGTTGGTGCATGATGCCGTTGGTTCGCCTTTCTGGGCTTTCGGTTGCCTTTGATGGCGCGCAAGCGCTGCGTGGCATTGACCTTGCCATCATGAAGGGTGAGGCGGTTGGCTTGGTTGGGGAGAGCGGCTGCGGCAAGTCCGTGACCTGGCTCGCCGCCCTTGGGCTATTGCCTGGCAAGGCGCGCATCAGTGGTAGCGTGGTACTGGATGGCCAGGAATTGATCGGAGCGCCGCCGGCCACGCTTGAACGGGTGCGTGGCGGGCGTATCGCGATGATCTTTCAAGACCCGGCAAGTAGCCTCAATCCTGTACACAGGATTGGCAAGCAGATCACGGAGGCGCTCGCCTTACATAGGAATATTATGGGGCAAGCTGCACGCATCGAAGCAAAGCGGCTGCTTGATCTTGTTGGCATCCCAGATGCCGCGCGGCGCTTGGATGCCTATCCGCATGAATTGTCAGGCGGCCAGAATCAACGTGTCATGATTGCTATTGCGCTTGCCGGGCAACCTGAGTTGCTGGTGGCGGATGAACCAACCACGGCCCTTGATGTGACGATCCAGGCTCAGATCCTTGAGCTTTTGAAGGATCTGCGGCGCCATATGGGGATGACCTTGGTGCTCATCAGTCATGATCTCGGCGTTGTGGCTGAATCCTGCGAACGCGTAGCCGTGATGTATGCGGGGCGCATTGTGGAAGAAGCACCGATCGGCCGACTTTTTTCGGCCGCCGCGCATCCCTACACGCAAGGCTTGCTAGGCGCTTTGCCGCCAATGGATGGGCCGCGGCGGCGGCTTGCTGCAATACCTGGCGGTGTTCCTGAACCCTGGGCAATGCCACCGGGCTGTGCCTTTGCACCGCGCTGCGCGCACCGTGTGGGGGCCTGTGATGCGGCTGTGCCTGGATTGGAAGCTCTTGCCGCAACTCACCGCGCAGCCTGCCTAAAGGTGACGCAAGCGGCTATGCCACGTGAAAGCGTACCCGCATGAAACCCGGCGGCGTTTTACTGGAAGCGGAAGGCTTGGTTCGTCGTTATGCGATGCGGCGCGGTATCTTTGGCCATGCGGTTGAGGTCCGTGCGGTGGATGGGGTTTCGCTTCGGTTGGAACGGGGACGCACCCTGGGTCTGGTGGGTGAATCCGGATGTGGCAAATCCACCACGGGTCGCCTGGTGCTTGGCATGGAAGCGCCTGACGCGGGGCGTGTCAGCTTTGAAGGCGCCAGCATGCCGCAACCGGGCAGCACAGCCTGGCGGAAACTGCGCGCGCGCATGCAAATGGTGTTTCAGGACCCGCTGGGTGCCCTGGATCGCCGATTGCCGATTGCAACACAAATCGCAGAACCACTCGACATTCACGGCATCGGCGCTGCGTCTGATCGCTCAGCCCGCGTTGAGGCGCTGCTGCGCGCCGTTGGCCTTCGGCCAGATCAGGGTGCGCGTTACCCGCATGAGCTTTCCGGCGGTCAGCGTCAACGCGCGGTGCTTGCGCGCGCTCTGGCGACCGACCCCGCCTTGCTGGTCTGTGATGAACCGATCAGCGCGCTTGATGTTTCGATCCAGGCGCAGGTTATGAATCTGCTGCTTGATTTACAGGAGCAATTTGGTACGGCGATGCTCTTCGTGAGTCATGATCTGCGCGCTGTTCGGCAAGTAAGCCACCGTGTCGCAGTCATGTATCTCGGCCGAATTGTGGAAGAAGGGGAGCCCGATGCAGTGCTGCATGATCCGGCGCATCCTTATTCACGCGCGCTGGTTTCCGCCATTCCGCATCCTGGTCGATCGGGCCAGCGCATTGTGCTGCAGGGCGATCCACCCAATCCGGCGGACCGACCATCGGGTTGCGCCTTTCATCCCCGGTGCCCTGTAGCCAATAGCCTTTGTGCGCGTGAAGCGCCGGTTTTAAAACCCCGTGCTGATGGGCGGCTTATCGCTTGCCATGTCGCGCATGGCGAAGTCGCCGCGGGAGATGGGCTTACAGGGAAGGAGGCCGCCTGAATGCTTCGCTTTATTGCCTCTCGCTTCGCGCGCGCTGCGCTTACCATCGCCATGGTGGTGACCTTTGCCTTTATTGTGCTGCGCCTATCCGGCGATCCCGCGCAGATCATCATGGGCGCTGATGCACCCCCTGAAGCGGTTGATGCCTTTCGTACGGCCTGGGGCTTGGATGAACCGATTTGGGTTCAGTATTTCTCCTATTTTTGGGCGATATTGCAGGGCGATCTGGGGCGATCCATGCGCGATGGGCGTGATGCCATTGTGCTGGTAACTGAACGGATTCCTGCCACCCTTGCGCTGACCCTACCGGCGCTCGCCATCAAAATCTGCCTTGGCATTCCGGCGGGCATTTATGCCGCGCTGCATCGTAATTCCCTTGCTGATCGCGTGGTCATGATCATCGCCGTGGCTGGTTTTACCGTTCCTTCCTTTGTACTTGGCCTGCTGCTTGTGTTGGTTTTCGCTGTGCAGCTTGGTTGGCTTCCATCAGGTGGGCAGGAAAGTTGGCGCCACGGCATTCTGCCGGTGATCACGCTTGGGCTTGGTGGTGCTGCGGTGCTGGCACGTTTCACGCGGAGCGCCATGCTTGAGGTTCTGGGGCAGCCCTATATTCGGACCGCCAGCGCGAAAGGCGTGCCATGGCGCGCTGTAGTTACAGGTCATGCTTTGCCGAATGCTGCCATCCCAACGGTCACCATCATCGGTTTCATGGTCGGCACATTGATCGCGGGTGCGGTGGTGGTGGAAAGCGTCTTCTCCTGGCCCGGTGTTGGTCGGTTGCTTGTCGTGGCAGTCGCCAATCGTGATCTTGCCGTTGTGCAATGCATCTTGTTGCTGGTGGCCATAACCATGGTTTGCGCAAACCTCATTGTTGATTTGCTCTACGGCATGCTCGATCCGCGGCTGCGTGCTGCGCCACGAAAGGCGGCCTGATATGCCTGAAGCGCCTCTTGTCGTGGCGGCATCCACGGCGCCCCTCAAGCGCCGACGTGCGACGCCGCCGGCACTGGTCATTTTTGGCATGGCCTGGTTGATGCTAATGCTGGCGGTGGCGGTGCTTGCTGATGTGATTGCGCCTTACGCCTATACCGCACTTGATTTGCGCAATCGGCTTTCGCCGCCCATTCTGTTCGGGGGCGCATGGATTCATCCGCTTGGGACTGATGAATTGGGGCGGGATGTACTTTCCCGTCTGATCTATTCAATCCGTACAAGCCTTTTGATCGCGTTCGGTGCAACTATCATTGGTGCCGCGGTCGGGACATCACTTGGCTTTCTTGCCGCACATTTCCGTGGAATGGTTGAGCAGGCCGTTTTGGCACTGGTGGATTTTTCGGCATCCTTGCCCTTCCTGATTTTGGCGCTCGCGGTACTGGCGTTCTTTGGCAATTCGCTGGTTCTGCTGGTTTGCCTTCTGGGTTTGCATGCCTGGGAACGCTATGCGCGGATTGCGCGTGGACTTGCCTTGGCCGCTGGTGCGCAGGGCTACGCCGCTGCGGTGCGTGGACTTGGTGCTTCGCCCTGGCGGATCTACGGGCGTCATGTGCTTCCCAATATCGCTTCCACCTTGATTGTCTCGATGACGCTGGCCTTTCCTGAAGTGATCCTTCTCGAATCC
>CAMCEP010000209.1 GCA_945873675.1 Asaia bogorensis | reverse complement strand
GCGCGGGGGACGCATTTCCTGTTCATTGATGCCGATGTGCGCCTGGCGCGTGATGCCGCTGCTGCCATGTGCGGCCATGCCGCGCAGCAAAAGCTTGCCATGGTGACGGGCGTGCCGCGCCAGATCATCGGCACTTTGGGTGAAGCACTGACCGTGCCGATGATCAACCTGCTGCTGATCGGCTATCTGCCCGGTGGCGGACGGGCGGAGACCGAACGTGCGGAGCTTGGCGCTGCTTGCGGGCAATTGATTCTGTTTGAACGTGGCGCTTACGAAACCCTTGGTGGGCACGGGGCGATCCGTGGGTCGCTTCATGATGGATTGCAGCTTGCGCGCAAGCTGCGTGGTGCTGGTTTCCGGACAGAAATGGTAGAGGGCGTGAAGCTCGCCGAATGCCGCATGTATGATGGGCTGCGCGCAAGCTGGAACGGCTTCATCAAGAATGCGCATGAGGGTATGGCAACGCCCGTTGGTCTGCCCATCTGGACCACGCTTCTGGCCGGCGCGCATATCTGGCCCTTTTTTCTGTTGCCGGCTTGGCAGGCAGGGCTTGCCATTGCGCTGGTCTTTGCGCTGCGTGCGACGATCACCTTCAAAACCCGCGAAGCCTGGTGGACCGTGCCGCTGCATCCCTTGGCCGTGCTGGTTGGGCTTGCCATTCAATGGACCGCTTTGGTGCGCGTGCTGATCGGGCGCCCAGCCGGTTGGAAGGGTCGCGCCTATTCCGCCAGCGGCGCGGCATGATTGCTGAAAACGCCGCTTCGCGCGCGCCAACACGTGACGCGGGGTCTGAGAATTTTCCGGTTGCGTCCCGGCTATTAGCGCCAGAGATGCGCCCCAAGGTGATGGGGTTTTATCGCTTTGTGCGCACAGCGGATGATATCGCCGATGACCCGGCACTAAGCGGCGAAGAAAAGCTGCGCCGCCTAGGTGCGCTTGAAGCCGCGCTTGATGATCCTGCCACTGATGAACCCGCCGCTACGGCCTTGCATCGCGCAGGCAGCGGTACGGATGAAGCGCGGCTAATGCTCTCGGCCTTTCGGCAGGATGCGACGCAAACACGCTATGCCGATTGGGCAGCGCTGGAAGATTACTGCGCGCGGTCAGCCAATCCTGTCGGGCGCATGCTGCTGCGCTTGCATAACGAAACAAAGCCTGAGGCCATAGCGGCCGCCGATGCGCTTTGTACTGCACTGCAAATCCTCAATCATGTGCAGGATCTGGTGCCGGACCGGCGCGATATCGGGCGCGTTTATATGCCTGAGGCCTGGATGGATTTGGCCGGCGGTGAGGCGCGCTTCTTTGACCCCACCAATACTGAAGCACGACGCGCTGTGCTGGATGCAGCGCTCGATCAAGTAGAGGAAAGGCTGGATGCCGCCGCTGCTTTGCCGCGCCTGCTCTTGGCCAAGCGGCTTGCGCGCGAAAGTGCGGTGACCATTGCGCTGGCGCGGCGGCTGCTGGCGCGGCTGCGCGCGGCGGACCCTGTGCTGGGGCGGGTTGCCCTATCGCGCCTTGATTTCCTGCATGGCTTTCGCGCGGCACTCGGCACAGGCCCAAGCGATGCGGCTTTGGTCAGTGCGCGGGTTGGCCGCGCCGGGTCTTCCTTCGCGCGCGGCATGTCAGCGCTGAAGGGCGAAAGGCGTCGTGCCCTTTGGGCGGTATATGCTTTTTGCCGCGCGGTGGATGACATTGCCGATGGGGCGATGCCGGAAACGGAAAAGCGCCGCTTCCTGGCTGATTGGCGCGGCAAGCTCCGCGCGCCGGATTGTGCGCTTTCCCGCGAATTAGCGCTGGCGCGGGAAAGCTTCGCGCTGCCCATCGAAGAATGCGAAGCGATGATTGCAGGCATGGAAACTGATTCCACGCCAAGGCTGCGCATCGCTGATACCGAAGCACTCGACCTTTATTGCCGCCGCGTGGCCGGTAGTGTCGGTGCCATGGCGGTACGCATTTTCGGCGCGCCGGAAGCGGCTGAATTTGGCCTTAGGCTTGGGCGCACACTGCAACTAGTGAATATCCTGCGCGATTTAGATGAGGATGCGACGCGCGATCGCGTCTATCTGCCGCTTGATCTGTTGGCGGCTGAAGGGGTGGCCGATGCGCCCGCCGCGACGCTGATCACAAGCCCCGGCTTCGCTTGCGCCGCAGCGCATTTGGCGCAGCAGGCAGAAGCAGGCTTCGCGCAAGCGGCGGCTGAACTGCGCCATCTGGATCAACGCGCACTGTTGCCGGCGCGTATCATGATGTGGGGCTATCAGCGCCTGTTTGAACGCCTGATGGCGCGCGGCTTTGGCCTGCCGCGGCCACGTCCGCGCCTGACGCGCGCCGAGAAGCTGCAAATGGCGGCCTACGCCATGGGGATCATGCCCATGCCTCAAGCAAGCCAAAGCCGCGCGTGAGTAGTGCCGCCACATGCCATGTCATTGGCGCAGGTGTTGCGGGCTTGGTGGCGGCGCTACGCCTTGCTGACCAAGGCCGCGCTGTCATGTTGCATGAAGCAACGCCTGTGGCCGGCGGGCGCTGTCGCGCGCTACCAGATGGGACAGATAACGGCACCCATGCGCTGATGGGCGCCAATCGCGCTGCGCTCCGCTTCCTCACCGATATCGGCGCGCGTGAGGGGTGGGTGGAAGCGGAACCGGAAGGCCTGCCAGTATTCGATCTGGCCGATGGCAGCGCGCGGCGCATCGCGGCAAGCCCGCTCGCTTGGCGCGATCCCGCCAAGCGGCCGCCGGGCTTGAGCGCATCCGCCATTGCCACGCTGTTACGGCTGGCCTTGCCAATTGGTGATCGGCCCGTAGCGGACGTGATGGCGGCGCATCCCGCGCTGTATCGTGCGCTGATTGAACCGCTCACGGTGGCTGCGCTGAATACGCCGGGGCATGAGGCATCATCCGCGCGGCTTGGTGTGGTATTGCGCCGGCTTGGGCGGCCAGGGGCGGGTGCGGTGCTGGTGGCGCGTGAAGGGCTGGGGCCGGATTTGATCTCGCCCGCTTTGCAGACGCTGCAAAAGGCAGGCGTCACCACCCGTTTCGGCGCTAGGCTGCGCGCCATGACGGAAGCGGAAGGGCGCATCATTGCGCTGCATTTCGGTGAGGACAGCATATCACTCGATCCGCGCGATCAGATTGTGTTGGCGCTGCCGCCTTGGGAAGTTGGCCGGCTGATCCCAAAACTGCGCGTGCCGGAACGCCATGCGCCCATTCTCAATCTGCATTTTGCCCATGGTGGAACGGGGCCGGTGCGCTTCATCGGTGTGCTGGGCGGGCTGACGCAATGGGTGCTGGTGCGCCCGAGTGGTGTCAGCGTCACCGTCAGCGCGGCAGATGCTGAAGTTGAAGAACAAGCGCCGGATTTGGCGCCGCGCGCCTGGGCAGAAATCTGCGCTGCAGCAAAGGCGTTTGGTTTGCCCGGCGAATGGCCGGAGGCGCCACCCGCCATGCGCGCGGTGAAGGAACGCCGCGCCACGCCGCGCCATGCGGTCGGCATGCCGCCGCAACCACCGCGGCAGGTTTATCGCAACCTGGTGCTGGCCGGGGATTGGACCTGGCCGCGCCTGCCCGCCACCATTGAAGCCGCCGTGCTTTCTGGTGAGGCTGCGGTAAAAGATTTGCCGCGATGATCCCTGCCGAAGCCCTTGCTTCGCTCCGCGCCGCTGAGGCGCGGGATGGCGTGCCCAATCTCAAGCAACGCCGCGCATTGCTGGCGGGCCTCGCACGCGCCGTGATGGCGCGCTCGCATGAGATCATGGCAGTGCTGGATGCTGAATATGAAGGCCGCGCGCCGATTGAAACCCTGCTTGCGGATGTGCTGCTGGTCGCGGATGCGGCGCGTTATGCGCGGCGCAATTTGTGGCATTGGATGCGCGCACGCCGCGTGACGGTGCCCTATCCCTTCTGGCCGGCGCGCGCGCGGGAGGAATTCGTCCCCAAAGGCGTGGTTGGTATCATGGCGCCGTGGAATTACCCGGTGCAATTGGCGCTGCTGCCGGCGATTGATGCCATTGCCGCCGGCAATCGTGTGTGTGTGAAACCATCGGAAGCGCTGCCGCGCACCGCCGCGCTGATTGCCGATATTCTGCGCGATGCCTGGGGCGATGACATTGCGCTCTGCGTGCAAGGCGGTGCTGAAGTGGGTGCGGATTTCGCGGCTCAGCCCTGGGATCATCTGGTCTTTACCGGCAGTACCGCGACAGGGCGCAAGATCATGGCTGCTGCTGCGCCTAACCTCACGCCACTCACACTGGAACTCGGCGGCAAATGCCCGGTGCTGGTGCTGCCGGGGGCGGATTTGAAGCGCGCCGCACGCGATATCCTGGCGGGCAAGGCCTTCAATGCGGGGCAGACCTGTGTGGCCCCCGATACGGTGCTGCTGGTTGGCCATAGCAGGCAGGCATTCATCGAAGCCTGCCGGGCGAGTGGCATTGGCCTGCCGGAAACCGCCGTGATCAATGCCGCCCAATATGCCCGGCTGCAGCGGTTGATGGCGGGCGCCAGCCTGACCAAGCTAGCTGAGGACGGCCCAGGGCGGCGCATGGCGCTGCGGCTAGCCGAAGCACCGCCCGAAGCGCCGATCTGCCATGAGGAAATCTTCGGCCCGATACTACTTTTGCGCGAAGCAACTTCACTGAGGGAGGCTCTTTCCTGGGTTGTAGAGCGTCCGGCGCCGCTCGCGATCTATCTGTTTGGTGCCAATTCCTCGGAAGAAATTCTCGTTTCGGCGGCGGCCAAGGGCAGCGCCATTATCGCAGGACGAACCGTTGAATTCGCTGGTTTTCAAGCCTTAGGCTTTGGTGGATCCGGACAATCTGGCTTCGGGCGGCGCAATGGTTTAGCCGGCTTCCTGGAATTCTCCCATCGTCGCGCCCGGGTACATCATAGGAAATTCTCCCTGTCGAGACTATTCGATCAGCCTCGCGGAAAAGCTGTGGAAAGGTTAAAGAATTTTCTAGCCAAATAGATTTCTACGATCTATATACATCCTATGGTTGTTTTTCTCCCACCTGCTCTCGTAGCAGAAACGCCTCGCCTTCGGTTGCGCTGCGTCGAAGGTCGCGATGCCCCGGCAATTGCGGAGATGATGACCGAAGCGATCAGCAAGCGATTGGCCTCCTGGCCGGTGCCCTTCTCCTCACCCATGGCGGAGGAGAAAATCGTGGCGGCGCGCGGTGCCGCTTCGGAAAGGCGGTCCTTGCCGCTGGCACTGGAACGAAAATCCGATGGCGCGATGTGCGG
>CAMCEP010000208.1 GCA_945873675.1 Asaia bogorensis | reverse complement strand
TTGCAGGAATTCATCGCTGCCCGAATAAACTTCAAACCCATCCTTGGCGAAGGCCTGCACCATGGCTTGCATATTGGCGTAATCGCCAGATGAATCCTTCACACCCTTGATGGTGCCAGGGAAAGCCTTGATCAGGCGTTCCAGCAGCGAAAGGCTGAACGGCACCGCCGATTGCTGCGGGAAGTGATAGAGATACACTTTCACCCCACCACCAATGCGGTTCAGCACTTCCGAGAAATAGGCGAACAACCCATCATCGGACGGACCCTTATAGTAGAAGGGTGGCAGCATCAGCACGCCGGGGCAGCCGGCATCGCGCGCATGCTTGGTCAGTTCCACGCTATCCATCAGGCTGGCGCAGCCGGTGCCCGGCATCATGCGCGCCGCCGGAATGCCGCGCGCAATCAACCCTTCCAGAATGGCCTTGCGTTCATGCAGGCCGAAGGAATTTGCCTCACCGGTCGTGCCCAGCACGCCAAGCCCGGTGCAGCCATTGGCCAGCAACCATTTGGCATGCGCCGCCATGCGATCCAGATCGGGGGTCAGATCGGGCTTCATCGCCGTCAGCACCGCGGCATTCACGCCGCCATAAATCGCGTCCTTCATTGGGGCTTCCTTTGCAAGACTTGAGCAAAACTTGTGCGCCTTCGTCGCGCGGATAGCGCGCAACGTCAATCAGGCGCTTTCGTCTTCCGCGGCATCATCCCCGGCCAGCGCACCACGTGATCCTCCAAAGCCCCGGCCTGGCGTTCATCAATCGCGCGCCCGCGCACAGAAACGCCGGCGCGATGCACGGTTTCAGGGTCGCCGGAGACCAGCGGGTGCCACCAGGCCAAATCCCGCCCTTCCGCCACCATGCGATAGGCGCAGCTTGGCGGTAGCCAATCAATGGCGGCGAGCTTCTTCGGCGTGAGTTTCACGCAATCCGGCACGCGCTTCTTGCGCCCCGCGTAATCGGAACATTGGCAGCTATGCAAATCCAACAGGCGACACGCCACTTCCGTATAGGCCAGCGCATCCGTTTCCTCGTCGCGCAGCTTATGCAGGCAGCAGCGCCCGCAGCCATCGCATAGGCTTTCCCACTCTGCCCGAGACATCTCGGTCAGCGTTTTGCTTTTCCAGAAGGGCGTTTTGTCAGTCACGCCGTGTTTCAGGAAAGAAGAGGCTCCTCAACGCCGATTGGCTGGTGGCTGCGCCAGGGTTTCCGTCTGCACGCGGCCAGGCATTGCAGTGCCTGAACTTGAGCCTCCGGATGGCGCCGGCGCGGTAGAATTACTGCCGCTTCCAGATGCCCCAAGGCGCATCAATGCGCCACGAAGCGGGTCACTGCCTGGATTATGCGCTTCCATGCCGATCACCACCTGCCGAGCAGCCACTTCGCGCCCGAAATAGGCGCGCATCTTGGCGCTATCGGCAGACATCAAAGCACCATCCAGCGTAATGCCTGCAAATAGCCCGCGGCTTCGGGCAATGGTTACAATATCCGCCCCCACTGCCGCTGTAGTGGCCCCTTCAATGCTGCGCCCAAGCGTGGCGAAAGCCACACCTGCTTCGGCGCCGAATTTTAACTGGCTGTCCAGCACAGCATTCAGCCCCTTCTGGGTCATGATCAGCGAAATCACCTGGGCATCCTGCAAGCCGGCCTGAAAACCTACACTACCGCCCGCCAGGCTATAAAAGGCGGGGGAAGACCAGGAACCACTGCCATCGCGCGCCGCCAGCACACAATCGCCAAACTCACCCCCGATAAAAAAGCCAGCGCGGAAGACCCGCGGACAGATCAACACGCCTTTCGCATTGCGCAGCAGCGCCTTGGCATCGCCGGTATTATCGGCCGGGCCCATCATTTCCTGGAGCGTGAGTGTGGCGCGGTCCACCAGAGCCTGTTCGTCGGCCTGGGCGCGCGCGCTGCCGGAAAAGCCGAACACGGCAAGGAGTAAGGTGCTGAAAAGCATGATAGGGCGCATGAAAAACATTTCCCAACCCGTTGTTTCGCCAGAGTCTATACCAAAGATAGGCGTTCGGGGAAGCGTTTCTTGCGTCGCTCGATCAAACCTCCGCCGCCGGCGGTGTCCAGGGTTCCTCATTGACGGACGCCACGCGCCAATCAAGGCCGTGCTTTTCAATCCGCGTCAGGGACAAATTCTTGATGCTGAAGACCAGAGCCTGATCGGGCGAAAGCCCCATGGCATGGGCGAGTGCGGCGCGGATCGAACCACCATGCGCCACAATCACAATATCCCTGCCTTCCAAAAGGGTCGCCAGGCGTTCCAGCACGGCCGCAACGCGCGCCTGGACCTCGCGAAAACTTTCCCCGCCGGGCGGGTGTTCTTCCCCGGCATGGGGCCAGAAGGGATGCGCGGGGCGGGTCAGTAGCGCGGGCAGCGCCTCATGCGGAATGCCCTGCCAATCGCCCAAATGCTGTTCGGCGAAATCGGGTTCCGCTTCCAAATCTGAATCCGGATAGCCCGCCGCAAAAACTGCCGCTGCCGTGGCGCGCGTGCGGGAAAGATTGGTGACAAACCAGCGCGCCGGTTGCGGCAGGCGATGCGCCAACCAACGATAGGATGCCGCTTCTTCCTGAAGTGCCAGGTCACAAAGCGCGACATCCATGCTGCCATAAAGCACCGCGCGGGCGGATGGTTCCACCAGCGCATGCCGCACCAGAAAAAATCGCGTCGGCGTCACGCCGGCGCATCCAGCGCATGCGCCATCAAATCATCCAGCGTGCAGATTTCGAGTGCCGCTTCATGGGTCGCTTCCAGGAGCACAGGCGGTGCGAAGCCCGCGCGGCGCGCTTCTTCCCAACGCGCAGCACAAAGGCACCAGCGATCGCCAGGGGAAAGCCCGACAAAACCATATTCCGGGCGCGGCGTGGAAAGGTCATTCCCCGCTGCCTTGCTGAAGTTGAGAAATTCAGCGCTCACTTCCGCGCAAACCACATGCAGCCCGATATCCTCAGGCCCAGTATTGCAGCAGCCATCACGGAAAAATCCCGTCAGCGGTGCCACGGAACAGGGCAGCAAAGGCCCGCCCAATACATTTCGCTTGCCGGCCTCGGCTGAGGCCGGCTTCAGCCAATCGAAGCTACCACTCATGCCGCGGCGCGAATGGCGGCCGCTTTCACATCCTCACCCACCGCATCGGCATAGGCGGCAAAATTCGTCTCAAACCGTGCCACCAGATCGCGCGCCGTACGATCATAAGCGGCCTTATCGGCCCAGGTATCGCGCGGGTTGAGCATTTCACTGGGCACGCCATTCAGCGCCTTCGGCACCATCAGGCCGAAGAAGGGATCGCGCACGAATTCAACGCGGGCCAGGCTGCCATCAAGCGCGGCGCGCAGCAGCGCGCGTGTCACACGGATGGGCATGCGGTTGCCGGTGCCATAACCGCCGCCGGTCCAGCCGGTATTCACCAGCCAGCAATCCGCGCCGTGGCGCGCCATCAAATCCGCCAGCATCCGACCATAGACTTCCGGGCGACGCGGCAGGAAGGGCGCACCGAAGCAGGTGGAGAATGTCGCCTGAGGCTCCTTGCCCAGGCCCTTTTCCGTGCCCGCAACCCGCGCGGTATAGCCCGACAGGAAGTGATACATGGCCTGCGCCGGGGAAAGCTTGGCGATTGGCGGCAGCACGCCGAAAGCATCTGCGGTCAGCATCACCACATTGCGCGGCAGGCCAGCAGCGCCGGCTTCCACAATGTTCGGAATATAGGGCAGCGGATAGCAGGAACGCGTATTTTCTGTGAGCTTGCCATCATTCAGATCAAGCCGGCCCGCTTCATCGGCGATCACATTTTCCAAAACGGTGCCAAAGCGGTGCGATGCGTCCCAGATTTGCGGCTCGGCCTCACGGCTCAGTTTGATGACCTTGGCATAGCAGCCTCCTTCAAAATTGAAGACGCCGGCATCGGACCAGCCATGTTCATCATCGCCGATCAAATTGCGTTCCGGATCAGATGAAAGCGTGGTCTTGCCCGTACCGGACAGGCCGAAGAACAGCGCGACATCGCCCTTGTCGCCAACATTGGCGCTGCAATGCATGGGCAGCACGCCCTTCGCGGGCAGCAGCCAATTCATGACGGTGAAGATGCTTTTCTTGATTTCCCCGGCATAGGATGTGCCGGCGATCACAATGGTTTTTGCGGCGAAGGAAAGCGCGATCACGGTTTCAGACCGGCAGCCATCGCGCGCCGGGTCTGCCTGGAATTCCGGCGCATGCAGAATGGTGAAATCAGGCTGAAACCCCGCCAATTCCGCTGGCGCCGGGCGGATGAACATATTGCGCGCGAATAGAGCATGCCAGGCATTGGTGGTGACCAGGCGCACACGCACGCGATGCGCGGGATCGGCGCCGGCATAAAGGTCTTGCGTGAAAAGCTCGGGCTTGGCGCCAAGCCAGCCGCGGACGCGGGCGGCAAGGTCAGAAAAGCGTTCTGGCGCCATGGGCTGATTGATCTTGCCCCACCAGATATCGGCGCGCACATCGGGGTCTTCCACCACGAATTTATCCTGCACGGAACGGCCGGTATGGGTGCCGGTCACGGCAATGAAAGCGCCATCGGCGGAAAGCCGACCTTCATTGCGGCGTAGAGCCTGCGCAATAAGCGCCGGCGGGGTGAGATTCGCGTGAATGGTTTCAGCCCCGGTCACGCCAGTACCGGCCAAAGCTACTGCAGCAACATTCATTTAAAGGACACCCCTCCAACCAACCTTCGATAACGCCACTCCGGCGGCTTACGCGCGCTCTATCGGGGCTGGTCGCGGCAGAATTGCGGCAGGCTCAGGGGGCAACAAGGGCCGCCCGCCCCTCCCGCGCTGCGCGAATCAGCGCCATACGCACGGCATCCGCATCGCCCAACGGGGCGGGGAAGGCAAGACGGCGGGACGCCTCGCCATCCGAAATATCGCAGCCATCGGGGTCCACCGTCACCAGGCGCCAGGGGCCGGGGGAGCCCCCCAGCAGCCCGGTCGCAATCGCGGCCACGGCATCGGGGTGGTCTTCATTCACATGGGCGATGATCTCGGCCTCGGCCGCCGCCACGGCCGCAACCGCGGCTTCATCGGGCAGTAGCGCGCTGGCCTTGAGCCGCACCGCCCGGGCAAAGCCCCCCACCAACAGGGCGCCGCCGATGGTCACGCGCCAGAGCGCGAAATCCCCAAAATCCGCGTAAAGCGCCGCATAGGGGTGCACGGCCAGCCAGCGCGCCTTGAGCGCTGCCACCTGATCCTCCGGCACAAGCTCCGC
>CAMCEP010000207.1 GCA_945873675.1 Asaia bogorensis | reverse complement strand
ACACGGCAGTGCCGACCATGGCGGTAATCAGCGCAGTGCCCAGATTGGGTTGCTTCAGGATTAAACCGACCGGCACCAGCACCATCAAGGCCGGTGGGATCAGGAATAGCGGATTGCCCATGCGTTCCCAGGAAGCGCGATGAAACCAGGCCGCCAAGCCAAGCGCCAGCATGATTTTCATGAGTTCCGATGGCTGCAATTGCACCGGCCCGAGATCAATCCAACGCTGCGCGCCCTTGCCGACATTGCCATGAAACAGCACCAGCACCAGCAAGCCGAGCGCCAAGGCATAACCCACCCAGGCGAAGCGCAGGATGATCCTGATATCAATGAAGGCGATGCTCAGCATGATCACCAGACAGAACCCGAAACGCAGCGCGTGCTTTTGCGCATAGGCATCCGCATTGCCGCTGCCTGCTGTCCAAAGCGCGACATAGCCAATGGCGGCGATGCCGCCCAGCAGCAGCACAAAAAGCCAAGGCACGCGCCAGAGCTTGGAAACCAGACCAGCACCGCGACTTTCCGTGAGCAGCCGACGTTCAAAAATCATCGGCCAAGCTCCGCCACGCGCGGGTCGCGGGGCGTGGGCGTGATGGGCAGGCGCTGGAAGGCTTCCACCAGAATATCGCGCGCGAGTGGCGCCGCGGCGCCCGAACCGCTGGTGCCATGTTCCACAATCACCGAAAGCGCGAAGACCGGATTGTCATAGGGTGCGTAAGCGACAAACAGCGCATGTGGGCGCCATTCACGCGGCAGGGTCGCAACATTGAAGCCCCTTTCGCGCTGTTCGCGGGAGACGCGCCTGACCTGCGTGGTGCCGGTCTTGCCGGCCATGACACCGTATTGGCCGGGCAGCCGCGCCGCCCCCGCCGTGCCGCCGCCATTCACCACCGCCCACATGGATTCACGCACCACGCGCAAATCAGCATCGGGGATGCCGAGCGATGGCCAATCCTCTGGCTTGCCGCCACGCACCGCCTGGCCGGCAATGGCGCGTGTCAGATGCGGCTGCACGGCGCGCCCGGTGGCGAGCCGCGCGGTCATGACGGCGAGTGATAGCGGGGTCAGCTGATAAAAGCCCTGGCCGATGCCATGCACGATGGTATCGCCGATATTCCAGGGATGTCCCTGCGCTTGCCGCCAGCCACGGGTTGGCACCAGGCCGCGCCGGGTGCCGGGCAATTCAATGTCCAGATCAACGCCAAGCCCGAAGCGATTGGACATGGCGGCGATTTTGTCCATGCCGGTGCGGCGCGCCATTTCGTAGAAATAGACATCGCAGCTTTGCGCAATGGCGGTGCGCATATTCATGCCCCCATGGCCGCTTTGCTTGTGGCAATGGAAGCGGTTATCGCCGAAATCGAAATGACCAGGGCAATAGACGGCATCGCCGGGCCGGCAAACCTTGGCTTCCAGCGCCGCCAAGGCGACCACCATCTTGAAGGTGGACCCTGGCGCATAAAGCCCATTGGTTGCCTTGTTGATTAGCGGCGTTGAACGCGATGCAGTCCATTGCCGCCATTGCGCCGCGCTAACGCCGGAATTGAAGATATTGGGGTCAAAGGAAGGCTTGGTCGCCATGGCCAGCACTTCGCCATTGCGCGCATCCAACAGCACTGCGGTGGTGCCTTCATCAATCTTGTTGCGAATGGCCTTTTGCAGCGCAGTATCAACAGAGATTTGCACATCCTGGCCGGGGATGCCCTCGCGCCTGTCCAATTCGCGGATCACGCGACCAACGGCATTGACTTCCACCTGAACGGCACCGGCGCGGCCACGCAGCACGCGATCATGAAAACGCTCCAACCCCGCGCGGCCTACGCGCATGCCGGGCAGATTGACGATGCCCTCATCGCCCGCTTCCTGTTCGGTGGGCGTGCCGACATAGCCAAGCACATGCGCCAGATGCTCAGTTTCGGGGTAAATGCGCGTGGTGCCCATATCCACCGAAACGCCCGGCAGGTCTGGCGCATTCACCTCAATCGCCGCCATTTCTTCCCAGCTCAGGAATTCGCGCAGGATCACGGGCACGAAGCGGCGATTGCGGCGAATATCGCGTTCAATCCGCGCCTTTTCATGATCCTGCAAGGGCACGATGCGGGAGAAGGTTTCGATCGTGGCGGTGACATCGGCGGTCTGTTCCGCGACCAGCAGGGCGCGCCAATTCAGCCGATTGCCCGCTACGACTTCCCCGCGCCGATCCAAAATACGCCCACGCGGCGGGGCGAAAAGCCTGGCGCTGACTCGGTTTTCTTCCGCCAAGGTCGCGTAGCGTCGGCCTTCTTCAATCTGCAACCGATAGAGCCGATGCCCAAGAAAGCCGAGTGCCCCCAACTGTACAACGCCAAGCAAGGCGGCGCGGCGCGTGAAAATGCTGCGTCGGCGTTCTTCTTCGCGCTTGATGTTCGTATTGGCGCCAAAGCCGGATGCGCGGCGCGCGGGCCAGAGCTTCATGGCAGATTCTCCGCCCGACGCATCACTTCATGCGCGCGCGACAGAAGGATGGCGAGGGGCGGATAGAGCCCTGCCGTCAGCAACAGCGTGTGCAATATCGGCGGCCAGGGCGGCAGGGTCAGCAACAGCAGCGCGGTGAACCCCCAGGCGAGCAGCGTCGCGCCCAAGGCGCCCAGGCAAAAGCAAAGCCACACAATGAAGAAGCCTTGCCGCGCCAACCAGAAGCGGAGCCGCATCGCAGCGCCATGCAGCGCAAGTAGGGCAATGATATGCACGCCAAGCGGCGCCAAGGTCAGCAAATCAAGCAATAGCCCCAGGATGAACACCACGGGTGGCGCCATGCCGGCGGGGCGAAATACGGTCCAGAAGGCGACAGAGGGCATGGCCAGTGCGAAGGCCAGCGCCGGCAGGCCGGTGGGCGTTGCCGATAGGATCAGCACCACCGCGGTGGACAGCAACGGAAAGGCCAGGCGCAGCAGCGCTTCAATCCGCCGCGCCAAATCCTGCGGCGGTTCCGGGCGCCCGGGCGGCGGCGCGCGGAGTTGGGGCGATAAGCTCATGGCGCTGCTTCAGCGCCGAGACGGGCGGGGTTCCGGACGCGCCACCGCTTCCGGCGGCAGAATGCCCGAAAGACCGAAATCGAATAGCCGCACCATTTCCAGATGATCGAGCCGCGCGAAAAGCTCCACTTCCAAAGACCCTTGCGCGTTGCGCCGCACCACCCCCACAGGCAGGCCGGCCGGGAAGGCATTTGCTTGCGCGCTGGTCACCACGCGTTCGCCTTCCTGCGGAATGACACCTTCCGGCCAATGCGCCAAGCGCGGCCGCGCGCCATTTGTGCCGGCCATCACCGCGCGCGCGCGGCTTCCTTCAAGCGTGACTGGCACGCGGCTGTTCATGTCAGTCGCCAGCAGCACCCGGGCAGAACGAGAGCCCACTTCCGTCACGCGGCCCACAAAGCCACGCTCATCCAAAGCAACCTGCCCTTTGCGAATGGCATGTTGCGGCGGGATCGCCAGCAGCACAGCGCGGGCATAGGTGCCACCCCCATCCGCCACCACGCGCGCGGCGTGAAAATTCGGCGCACCTTCGGGCATGAAGCCAAGCTGGCGGCGGAGCAGCGTATTCTCCGCCTCAAGCCCCAAGGCCGCCGCATGCCAGCGGCGCAGACGCTCATTTTCCTCACGCAGCCTGGCATTGTCGCTGCGGAGTGTCGCGAGGCTTTGTATTTCTTCGATCGCTTGCTCAACCGCATTCACCGGCTGGGAAATCGCGGCATAAATCGGGGTCAGTGCATCAGAAAGCGTATTCCGTAGCCGCTCCACCAGCAGCGTATCCGCCTTGCCCAGCAGCATCACCCCGAAGGCCACGGCAATCATGATCGGCAGCGAAAGCCGCGCCAATGCCTGCCGTAGAGGGATACTGAGCCTGATCACGCGGGGCTGCCCCTTTCCCCCTTTATCAATACATGGATGTCAGCACATGGCGAAGGCGCTTGATATCCTCAAGCGCGCGCCCGGTGCCAAGCGCCACACAGGAAAGCGCATCTTCCGCCGCAACAACAGGCAGACCCGTCGCATCGCGCAGCACCTGATCCAGCCGGCCAAGCAAAGCCCCGCCACCGGTCAGCACAATGCCCTTATCCACGATATCGGCGGCAAGCTCGGGCGGCGTGTTTTCCAGCGCGGTCTTCACCGCATCCACAATCTGGCCCACGGGTTCGGCGAGCGCTTCGGCCACCTGGCGCTGGCTGACGACCACTTCGCGCGGGACGCCATTCATCAAATCGCGGCCCTTCACTTCGGCGGTTGGGCCTTCTTCACCATCTTCCGGTGCGGCGGCAGCGCCGATTTCAAGCTTGATGCGTTCCGCGGTGCTTTCACCGATCAGCAAATTGAACTGCCGGCGGATATAGGAAATGATCGCCTCATCCAGCTTGTCGCCACCCACGCGCACACTGCGCGCATAGACAATGCCGCCCAGGCTGATAACCGCCACTTCCGTGGTCCCACCGCCAATATCCACCACCATCGAACCCGACGGTTCCGTCACCGGCAGGCCAGCGCCAATCGCCGCCGCCATGGGTTCTTCAATCAGCAGCACCTTGCGCGCGCCGGCACTTTCCGCGCTTTCCTGAATGGCGCGCCGTTCCACCGCTGTGGACCCCGATGGCACACAGACAATGATCATGGGGGAGGCAAAGCCGCGCCGATTATGCACCTTGCGGATGAAGTGCTTGATCATTTCTTCCGCCACTTCGAAATCCGCGATCACGCCATCACGCAAGGGCCGAATGGCCGAGATATTCCCCGGCGTCCGCCCCAGCATGAGCTTCGCTTCCTCACCCACCGCCAGCACCTGCTTACGGCCACGCACATCGGAAATGGCGACCACACTCGGCTCATTCAAAACGATGCCCCGGCCCTTCACATAGACCAGCGTATTCGCGGTGCCGAGGTCAATGGCCATATCGGCGGACAGGAAGCCGAATAGGCGTCCGAACATGCTAAAACCCCTTGCAAACAGAGTATGCCCCGGCGCTTAAGCGCCGAGGTGGCGGGAATGGCTTTCCGGCAAGCCAGAAGGACCAGGGATTTACCCCCCCTGGCCGGGAGTCTCAAGCCGTAATCCCGGGGGCTGACCCCCGGCGCTTCAGGCCCGCAGAACTGCCGGCGGTTCCGTGCGTTCGCGCTTGACCAAAAGCTTATTCAGCGCATGCACATAGGCCCGGGCGGAGGCAACGATCGTATCCGTATCCGCCCCCTGGCCATCCACAAGCTTGCCCGCTTCTTCCAGACGCACCGTGACCCGCGCCTGGGCATCCGTACC